>NZ_MUMI01000312.1 GCF_002155975.1 Amycolatopsis kentuckyensis | reverse complement strand
CTGGGCGCGGCGGCGGGCGCTGGTCAGCGCACCTAGGCCACCTCGACCTCGATCAGCCGAGCTGCCGGTACCTCGAGCCGCGGACTTGGCGCCGGCGCCCCCGACCGACCCGGCTCCTCGCGGAACCTCGGTCCCCGAGCCGGCGCGCGGCCGACTTCGCCGAGCCCGGAAGTCTGGCGCGGTGCCGCCATGCGCACCGATGAGCCGGGGCGGCGGGCGCTAATCAGCGCTCCTCGACCGCCTCGACCTCGACCAGCCGAGCCACCGCTACCTCAAGCCGCGGACTCAGCACCGGCGCCCCCGGCCGACCCAGCCTCTTGCAAAACCTCGGTCCCCCAACCCGGCGCACGGCCAACCCAAGCGCAACCCGGAAACCGAACAGAGCCCCGCCATCACAAAGCGCAACCCACCCCAGAGCCGACCATCAGCACACCCAACCCCTCAACCGCGCCCAAGCCCCCAAGATCAACTAGCCTGCTGCCGCCGAACACTCTCCGGCACCTCGAGCACATCCAACGGCACCAGCGGCGCCAGCTGAGGCCGCTTCGGCGACAGCCCATCCCCCATCGACTCGCCCCGCAGTTGCCGTCGGATCCACGGCAGCAGGTGGACCTTCGTCCACGTCAGATCCGATCGCCGCGAGTCGATCCACCGGTTCGGTGTCTCCATCAGCGGCCACGGCTCGCGCCAGTCCGACTCCACCGGGATCCCCAGCACCTCCGCCGCCTTCAGGGCGATGCGGCGGTGGGCCTCCGGGGAAAAGTGCAACCGGTCGTCGCTCCACGCTCGGCGGTCGTGGAGGGGGGCCATTGTCCACAAGTCGACCATTCGGGCGCCGTGGCGTTCGGCGATCGCCCAGAGGTTCGTGTTGTAGATCGCCACCTTGCCGCGCAGGACCGACATCACCGACAGGACCTTCGTGTCCGGGCCGTTGAACATCAGCACCGGGATGCCCGCCTCGCGCAGCTTCGCCACGCCCTCCTCCAGGCGCTCGGTGACCGCGTCCACGTCCGCCCCCGGGACGATGATGTCGTTGCCGCCCGCGCAGAGCGTCACCAGGTCCGGCTTCAGTTCCAGGGCGATCGGCAGCTGCTCGTCGAGGATCTCGTCGAGCATCTTGCCCCGCAGGGCCAGGTTGGCGTAGCGGAAGTCGCTGCGGCCGGCCGCCAGGACCTCCGCCAGCCGGTCGGCCCACCCCCTGAAGGATCCGTCCGGCAGGTCGTCGTTGAGCCCCTCGGTGAAGCTGTCACCGAGGGCTACGTAGCTGTCGAATCCGTACACGTTGGGTCCCCTTCCCATCCCTGCGTCCGACACACCCCGACATGTAGTTGTACACCTCAACTAACCATCGGCCGCAAACCCGCTCCACCCCCGGGCGTTCAGCCTGCGGTAACAGTGTCTTATCTTGTCGGCCTTTTGCGCCTCTCTATTACTCAGTCTTCACCTTCGGCATGCCGTGAAACCGCACACTCGGAGCCAAACCCGGCACCTGGTGTGGCGAAAGTCTCCCTCCCCGGGGCCTCCCGGACGCGATCCGGCAGGCTGGAGACGTGTCCGGAGAACCCCGTGAGCCGCTCACGCAGATCCTCGGTGGCCGCCGGGGTGCGCTCGACGCCAGCATCCCGCCCGTCGGCTTCGTCGCCGGGTGGCTCGCGGCCGGTCAGTCCGTCGCCTGGGGGGCCGGGGCCGCCGTCGTGGTCGCCGTCGCCGTCGGGGTCTACCGGATCGCCCGTGGCGGCAAGGTGCGCGCGCTCGTCGTCAGCCTCGCCGCCGTCGTCGCGGCCGCGCTGATCGCCCTGCACACCGGCCGTGCCCAGGACTTCTTCCTCCTGCAGCTGATGTCCAATGTGGCCAGCGCCCTGCTCTGGGCGGCCAGCATCGTCGTGCGCTGGCCGCTGCTCGGCGTCGTCGTCGGCCTGCTGCTGGGCCAGAAGACGCGCTGGCGCCGCGACGCCGTGCTGCTCAGGGCCTACTCTCGCGCCAGCTGGGTGTGGGTGCTCCAGTACACGCTGCGGGTGGTCGTCTACGGCCTGCTGTGGTGGGCCGGGCAGGTGCTCGCCCTCGGCGTGGCCCGCACGGTGCTCTCCTGGCCGCTCGTCGCGCTGACCGTCGCGGTCAGTGGCTGGGTGCTCTACCGGGCGTTGCCGCCGGAACACCCCGGCCTGCGCCTGGCTCCGGAAACCCGCTCGGACGACGTACCCGGGGCATAAGGCGGCCCCCGGCGAGGGGGGAGGGTCCGGGGGCCACTGCCTACGGTACCCGGACTACCCGGGTTCAGTCGACGGTTTCGCGTCTTTGCGCCGCGTTTTGCTCGAGATCCTTACGCCCGGGGGCGCGGCGTCCCCTCGCCGAAGGCGTCCACGGCGGCCAGCCACGCCGCCCCGAGCACCCCATCGGAGCTGGTCAGCACCTCGAGCTCGCCCAGCCGGCGGCGGACGAGCTCGCCGACCGGGCTGGCGCCGGTGAGCACCGAGCCGACGAGCACGACGGGGGTCGACTCGCCGGGCTCGCGCGCCGCGAGGGCGTTTTCGGCGAGATGCCCGGCCGCGCGGGCGACGATCTCCCGGGCCGCCGGCTCACCCGCGTCGTGCGCCGCGCTCACCAACGGGGCGAACCGGGCGAGCCGGACCGGCGCCTCCGCGTTGGCCGCGGTGATCAACGCCCGGGACGCGGCCAGCCGGCCGGCGTCGTCGCGGACGTCCAAAGCGGACAGTCCGAGTGCGGCGCCGAGCACCGCCGACGGGAGCCCGTCGAGCGGCCGCCCGCGGCCCAGTGCCTCCAAAGTGGAGCGGACGGCTTCGCGGCCGAGCCAGAACGCCGACCCTTCGTCGCCGAGCAGCCAGCCGTAGCCGCCGGTCGTGCCCGCGAGACGCCGCTCGCGGATGCGGCCCACGATCGAGCCGGTGCCGGCGACGACGACCGTCCCGTCCGGCGCCGAGGTCGCCGACGCGTACGCCACTTCGGCGTCGGCGACCGTCCGGACGGCACACGTGAGACCGATTCGTGTCCACGCCGCGTCGAAGACCGCCGCCACGCTCGGGTCGCTCAGCTTGCTGACCCCGGCCATGCCGACGACGCACGCGCGCACGGCGGCGGGGTCGTGGGCGCCCAGTGCCGCGGTGATCGCGCCGGCGATCCGGCCCGCGGCGACCTCGGGCGCGTGCGCGTTCGGGTTGGCTCCTTCGCCGCGCCCGGTGCCCAGCACCGCGCCGGCGGCGTCGACCAGTGCGGCCCTGGTCGACGTTCCGCCGGCGTCGACGCCGATCGCGAGGCTCACCTCGTCTTGGTCACCTTCAGCAGGCCACGCGGGCTGTCCGGGTCGCCGCCGCGGGCCAGCGACAGGCCGAGCGCGATCCGCTGGATCGGCAGGATCTCCAGGATCGGCGCGAGCTCCTCGACCGTCGGCGCGACGTCGATGCGCAGCGCCGCGGGCATCTCCGCGGCGGCCGAGCCGACCGCCAGGACGTCCGCGCCGCGCTTGCCGACGGCCTCGAGAACCTCGTGCATCGCCTGGCCGCCCTGGCCGTTGCTGGTCACGGCGAGCACGGCGGTCTCGCCGTCCACCGCCGCCACCGGGCCGTGCAGCAGGTCCGCGCCGCTGTACGCGCGGGCGGCGAGGTAGCTGGTCTCGGCGAGCTTGAGCGAACCCTCGAGCGCGCTGGCGTAGGAGTAGCCGCGGCCGGTGGTGAGGATCCGGTCCACGAAGCGGTACCGGTCGACCGCGCGCTGCACGCCCTCGGCGGCGCCGTCGAGGGTCTGCTGCGCCAGCTCGCCGATCTTCTCGGCGTCGGCCGCCTTGCCGCCGCGCACCGCGTCGATCAGCAGGTACAGCGCCATCAGCGTCGCGGAGTACGTCTTGGTGGCCGCGACGGCCTTCTCGACGCCCGCGCCGATGTCGACGCCGAGCTCGGACGCCGCCCGCAGCGGCGAGTCCGGCGTGTTGGTGACCGACACCGTCAGGGCGCCCTGGCGCCGCGCCGTTTCGGTGACCTCGATCAGGTCGGGCGAGCCGCCGCTCTGGCTCACCGTGACGAACAGCACGTCCCGCAGATCGGGCCGGGCGCCGTACAGCGTCGCCGTGGACGGGGAAACCAGACCGGCCGGAAGGCCGAGCAGTACCTCGATCAGGTACTTCGCATACAACGCTGCGTGGTCGCTCGATCCACGCGCGGCGAGCAAAGCGAACCGCGGAGGCCGTTGTGAGATCTTTTCCGCCACTTCGGCGATTTCCGCCTGACGCGCCACCAGTCCGGCCAGGACGTCCGGCTGCTGGGCGATCTCCGCGGCCATGTGCGCGCCGGGCCGTTGTTCGGTCATCATTTTCCTCTCCACCTCCGGCATTATGTACCGGACTCAGGCGGCGTCGGTCAGGTCTAGACCAATGTTATAGGGGCGGCGCGTTTGGGGAAAAGGGTACGTTTCTTACGGGGACGTGGCGTGCGATGAGGGAAGACATAGGGAGCCGGGCATGTTGGAGACCACCACCACGGGCGAGGCGGGCGCCGTCGCCGGGATGCGCGGGCAGCGCGAGCCCAAGTACTGGGCGCTGAAACAGCACCTCCTCGACCTGCTGGACGTGCTGCCGCCGGGGTCGCCGATCCCGACCGAACGCGCGCTCGCCGGGGAGTTCACGGTCTCCCGCACCACCGTGCGCCAGGCGCTGGCCGACCTGACCGCCGAAGGTCGCCTGCACCGGGTGCAGGGCAAAGGCACTTTCGCGGCCGAGCCGAAGCTCGCGCAGCGGCTGCAGCTGTCCTCCTACACCGAGGACATGCGCAAGCAGGGCCTGAAGCCGTCGTCGAAACTGTTGGAAGTCGAGGAAATGCCGGTCGAGGGCGACCTCGCGAAGCTGCTCGGAATCCGGACCGGCGCGAAAATCCTTCGCCTTCGACGACTTCGACTGGCGGACTCGCAGCCGATGGCGCTCGAGACGACGCACCTGCCGCTCGGCCGGTTCCGCGGGCTGCGCAAGCACGTCTCGGCCGGCGGTTCGTTGTACGCCGTTCTACGCGAGCACTACGGCGTCGAACTCGAACGCGCGGAAGAAACGATCGAGACGTCGCTGGCGGGACCGCAGGAAGCGGAGATGCTCGGCGCGGACGTCGGCATGCCGGTGCTGATGCTGACCCGCCACTCGTTCGCCACGGACGGCAAGCCGGTCGAGTTCGCCCGCTCGGTCTACCGCGGCGACCGCTACAAGTTCGTGACGACGCTGCTGCCGTAGGCGCGCGGTTGACGGGGGTCCCCGGTCACGTGAAGGTGACCGGGTGACTGCCACCGAAGACACCGGGATCCGCTGGGGGACGGGCGCGGCGCGCGGGGTCCTCGCCACCACCATCCTCGGCTCGGGCATGGCGATGCTCGACGGCACCATCGTCAACGTCGCCCTGCCCCGCATCGGCACCGAGCTGAACGCCTCGGTCGCGGGGCTCCAGTGGATCCTCGACGGCTACCTGCTGGCGCTCGCCGCGCTGATCCTGGTCGCCGGTTCGCTCGGCGACCGGTACGGCCGGCGCCGGATGTACCTCGTCGGCGTGGTCTGGTTCGGGGTCGCGTCCGGGCTGTGCGCCGCCGCGACGTCCACCGAGGTGCTCGTCGCGATGCGGATCCTGCAGGGCATCGGCGGCGCGCTCCTGACGCCGGGGTCGCTCGCGATCCTCCAGGCGTCCTTCGCGCACGACGCCCGCGCCCGCGCGATCGGCGCCTGGTCCGGCCTCGGCGGCATCGCGGCCGCCGCCGGGCCGCTGCTCGGCGGCTTCCTCGTGCAGGTGTGGTCGTGGCGGCTGGCGTTCCTGATCAACGTGCCGATCGCGGTCGTGGTGGTGCTCATGGCCCGCCGGTTCGTCCCCGAATCCCGGGACCCCGAGGCCACCGGGCACCCGGACTTCGGTGCCGCCGCCCTCGGCGCGCTCGGCCTGGCCGGAGTCACCGGCGCGCTGGTCGAGGCGCCCGCGCGCGGCATCGGCGACCCGCTGGTACTGGGCGCGGGCCTGCTGGGGATCGCCGGGCTGGCCGCGTTCGTCGTCGTCCAGCACCGCTCGGCGGAGCCGCTCGTACCGCCGTCGCTGTTCGGCGACCGCACGTTCACGCTCTCGAACGCGCTGACCTTCGTCGTCTACGCGGCCCTCGGCGGCGTGATGATGCTGCTGGTCATGCAGCTGCAGGTCTCGCTCGGCTACTCGCCGACGGCGTCCGGGCTGGCCGGGCTGCCGCTGACGGTGATCATGCTGCTGCTCTCGGGCCGCTCCGGCGCGCTCGCGCAGCGCATCGGCCCACGGGCCCAGCTGGTGGTCGGGCCGATCGTCGTCGGCATCGGGATGCTGCTGATGCTGCGCATCGCGCCCGGCGCGTCCTACCTCGGCACGGTGCTGCCCGCGGTGGTCGTGTTCGGGCTCGGCCTGGCGACGGTCGTGGCCCCGGTGACCGCGACCGTGCTGGCCGCGGCCCCGGACCGCTACGCGGGTGTCGCGTCCGGGGTCAACAACGCCATCGCCCGCTCGGGCGGCCTGCTGGCGGTCGCGGTGCTGCCGGCGGCGGCCGGGCTGACCGGCGAGGCGTACGCCGATCCGGTCGCGCTGACCGCGGGCTGGCGGACGGCGCTGATCATCTGCGCGGCACTGGCGATCGCCGGCGGCCTGATCGCGCTGGGCATCCACAACGGCGTCCTCGCGCCGCCGTCGTCGTCGTCGGAGGCCAAGCCCGACGACGAGTGCCCCCACCTGGGTGAGTGCTACCACTGCGGTGTCGAAGGCCCGCCGACGCACATCCGCGGCGGCGGGACCCCGGTCGCCGGCTCCTAACCCGCGAGGATCTCGGCGAACAGCGCCGGGTCGGCGTTGCCGCCCGAGACGAGCACGACCGTCTTCCCGGCCGGGAGCTCCTCGGCGTGGAACAAGTACGCCGCCGTTGTCACCGCGCCGCTCGGCTCGGCCACCAGCCGGGCCTTGCGGGCGAGGACGCGCACGGCGTCGCGGATCTCGTCCTCGGTGACCGTGACCATCTGGTCGACGACCTCGCGCAAATGGGCGAAGGTCAGTTCCGACGGTTGCGAGCGCAGGCCGTCGGCGATCGTGCGGGCGCGGTCGGCCTGTGGCCACCGGACCAGCTCGTCCCGCCGGAGGCTGTCGGCGACGTCCGCGGCCAGCGCGGGCTCGACGCCGATCACGCGCGCCCGCGGGCACCTCGCCTTGATCGCGGTGCCGACCCCGGCCGCCAGCCCGCCACCGCTGATCGGGACGAGCACGACCTCGACGTCCGGCAGGTCTTCGGCGATCTCCAGCCCGGCGGTGCCCTGCCCGGCGATGATGGCCGCGTGGTCGAAGGGTGGAACGAGGGTCAGCCCGCGTTCGACGGCCAGTTCACGCGCTTTCCCCTCGTGTTCGCCGATCGGCACCTCGATGACCTCGGCGCCGTAGGAGCGGGTGGCCTCGACCTTGATCCGCGGCGCGACGTCCGGCACGACGATCACCGCGGGCACGCCGTACCGCTGCGCGGCGTACGCGACTGCCTGCGCGTGGTTGCCACTCGAGTACGCGATGACGCCGCGGGCGCGCGCCGCGTCGTCGAGAGCGGCGATGGCGTTGAACGCGCCACGCACCTTGAACGCCCCGACCGGTTGCAGGTTTTCGGGTTTGAGCCACAGGGTTCCGCGGGGATCCCAGGTCTGGAGCAGTAGGGGCGTGCGCACGGCGACATCGGCGACGCGCTTCGCGGCGGCCTCGATGTCAGAGATCGTCACCAGTTCCATGTGCCGAGTATGTCAAGAAAACGTTCGGTCTGGAGTGTCTATTATGGACAGACGGAGTGGTCCTCCTCACGCTGTGGCAACGAGGGGAGTTCCTCACGCGCCTTAGACGTTGGACAGGGGAGAACACGGACTACTCAGATCGGGATCATGACCAAGGAGAACGTAGCGGCTTCGGAGGAGAAGGAAGAAAAGTCGGGCCTGCGGATCGCGCAGGTCCTGGCGGCGGCGCTCGCGGCGGTGACCGCGGCACTGCTCGGCTCGACGCTGGGCGTGGCGGGCACGGTGGTCGGCGCCGGCGTGGCGAGCGTGGTGTCGACGGTCGGCAGCGAGCTGTACCTGCGCTCGCTGCAGCGCACCCGCGAGGCGGCGCTCAGGGCGCGTCAGCTGGCGACGTCGGGAATCCGGCGGCGCGGCGGCCCCGCGGTCGACATCACCGAGCAGCCGACGGTCCAGCTGAAACCGCCGGAGGAAGAGCCGTCCCGGCTGTCCGCGCGGCTGCGGAAACTGCGCTGGCCGTTGATCATCGGCACGAGCGTGGCGGCGTTCGCGGTGGCGATCCTGTCGATCGTCGGCTTCGAGTCGGCGACGGGCACCCAGATCGGCGGCGGAACGGGCTCGAGCATCGGCAAGATCTTCACCGGCGGCTCGGGCCGCACGGGCCAGACGCCGTCGACGACCCCGCCGACCTCGGCGAACGACACCCAGGTGTCCCCGACGGAGACGACCACGAGCCCGACGGACACGACGACCCCGCCGACGACGTCGTCCGAGACCCCGACGACCACCCCGGGCACGACGACCGAGCAGCCGTCGACCTCGGCCCCGGCCACCACGGCGACCCCGCCGACCAGCAAGGGCGCCGCGGCGACGCCGACCCCGTGACTCAGGGCAGGCGGGCCCGCAGTGCGCGGGCGGCCGCCTCGGGGTCCTCGGCCTCGGTGATCGCCCGGACCACCACGATCCGGGACGCTCCCGCGTCGAGGACCTCGCCGAGCCGCGGACCGTCGATGCCGCCGATGGCGAACCACGGCCGGTCCGGGGTCCAGGCCGCCGTCCCGCGCACCAGGTCCAGGCCGGGCGCGGGGCGACCCGGCTTGGTCGGCGTCGGCCAGCAGGGGCCCGTGCAGAAGTAATCCACCCCGGGCTCCGCGGCGGCCGAGAGAGCCTGGTCGAGCGAGTGCGTCGACCGGCCGATCACGACGTCGTCGCCCAGGATGCGGCGGGCCAGCGGCACCGGGATGTCGTCCTGGCCCAGGTGCAGCACATCGGCATCCACCGCCAGCGCCACGTCGGCGCGGTCGTTCACCGACAGCAGCGCGCCGTGGCGGGCGCACGCCTCCGCCAGCACCTCCAGCGCGGCGATCTCGCCGGCCGCCTCCAGGGCGCCGGTCTTGTCCCGCAGCTGGATGATGTCGACGCCACCGGCGAGGGCCGCGTCGGCGAAGGCGGCCAGGTCGCCGCGGTCCGTGCGGGCGTCCGTGCACAGGTACAGGCGCGCCGCGTCGAGGCGGGCGCGGATCTTGTCACCGGAAAGGGCGGGCATAGCGGCGACCGTACCCGTCGCGTTAGGGTGGAGGTGTCCGCACGGGAGCCCGAGGCACGGGCTGAGAGGGAGCTGCCGCTCCGACCGTGGAACCTGATCCGGGTCATGCCGGCGCAGGGAGCGTGATTCCATGACGAACCTGGCAGTGGTGGGCGGCGGCGTGATCGGCCTGTCCGCCGCGTGGCGGGCGGCCGCGAAAAACCACCGCGTCACCCTCTACGACCCCGAACCGGCCCGCGGCGGCGCGTCCTGGCTGGCCGGCGGCATGCTCGCCCCGGTCACCGAGGCCTGGCCGGGCGAGGAGGACGTCCTCCGCCTCGGCGAAGAGTCGCTGAAGCGCTGGCCCGGCTTCGCGCGTGACCTGCAAAAAGAGGGCGCCGACCCGGGCCTGGCCGGGCACGGGACGCTCGTCGTCGCCTTCGACAGCGCCGACGCCGGCTACCTGGACATCCTGGCCGGCCACCTGCACTCGCTCGGCCGCGCGGCCGAGCGGCTCACCGGCCGGGAGGTCAAACGGCTCGAACCCGGCACCGGGTCCGTCCGAAGTGGACTGCACGTGCCCGGTGACCTGGCCGTGGACAACCGGAAACTGCTCGACGCCCTGTACAACGCCTGCCGGAAGCACAACGTCCGGTTCGTCCGCGAGCGCGTCGGCGAACTCCCGGACGCCGAAGCCGTCGTGCTCGCCGCGGGCGCCTGGACCGGGCGGCTGCACCCGCTGCTCGCCGACGCCATCCGTCCCCTGAAGGGCGAAATCCTCCGGCTCAAGCCCCGCCGCGGTTGCCTGCCGCCGCCTGCGCGCACCGTCCGGGCCGTCGTCGAAGGCCGCCCGATCTACCTCGTCCCGCGCGGCGACCAGGAGCTCGTCCTCGGCGCCACCCAGTACGAGGCCGGTTTCGACCAGGCCGTCACCGCCCGCGGCGTGCGCGAGCTGCTCGAAGGCGCCGAACGCGTCTTCCCCGCGATCACCGAGTACGAGCTGACCGAGACCGCCGCCGGCCTGCGGGCCGGCAGCCGGGACGCGCTGCCGTACCTCGGCGCCTTGGACGACGGCGTCTTCGCCGCAACCGGGCACCACCGCAACGGCCTGCTGATGGCCCCGGTGACCGCGGACGCCGTGGTCGCGTGGCTCGAGGGGGACGAGCCGCCCGAAGGCGTCGAAGCGGCCTCGCCCGCCCGCCTGCACCAGAAGGAGCACGTGTGATGGAGATCAAGCTCAACGGCGAGTGGACGGCGTTCCCGGACGGCGCCACCGTCGCCGACGTCCTCGACGCGTCGGGCGGGCAGCGGCCGGGCATCGCCGTCGCGGTCGACGGCGTCGTCGTCCGGCGCGCCGACTGGGCCACCACCGCCGTCCCCAAGGGGGCGGTCCTCGACGTGCTCACCGCGGTCCAGGGAGGCTGAAATGGACGAAGAACCACTGGTCATCGGCACGACCAAACTGACGTCCCGGCTGATCATCGGCACCGGCGGCGCGGCCAACCTCGCGGTGCTCGAACGGGCACTGGTCGCGTCCGGCACCGAGCTGACCACCGTCGCCATGCGCCGCGCCGACGCCGAGGGCGGCTCCGGCGTCCTCGAACTCCTGAACCGGCTCGGCATCGAGCTGCTGCCGAACACCGCGGGCTGCCGGACGGCCGCCGAAGCCGTGCTCACCGCGCAGCTCGCGCGCGAGGCCCTCGGGACCGACCTCGTCAAGCTCGAGGTGCACGCCGACGACCGGACGCTGCTGCCGGACCCGATCGAGACCCTCGACGCCGCCGAACGGCTGGCCGCCGACGGGTTCACCGTGTTCGTCTACACGAACGACGACCCGGTGCTCGCGCTGCGCCTGGAGGAGGCCGGCTGCGCGGCGGTGATGCCGCTGGGCGCGCCGATCGGCACCGGCCTCGGCATCCGGAATCCGCACAACATCGAGCTCATCGTTTCGCGGGCGGGCGTCCCGGTCATCCTGGACGCCGGAATCGGCACGGCCTCGGACGCGACATTGGCGATGGAGCTCGGCTGCGACGCCGTCCTGCTGTCGACGGCCGTCACCCGGGCGGCCGATCCCGAGCGGATGGCCGCGGCGATGCGGTCCGCCGTCGTCGCCGGTCACCTGGCCCGCGAGGCCGGGCGCGTGCCGCAGCGCTTCTGGGCGCAGGCTTCGAGCCCGCCACGGTGAACCGTGGTGGCTTAACGCTGACCGTGACCCCGAACCCGTAAGGTGGACGGCACTTTCCGGCGCACCCGCGGCGGGGTGATGGCAGAAGGAGCCAGCCGTGACGAGCACATCGGTCCAGGACGTCTCGGGCAGGTTGTACCTCGCCGTGGGCAGGCTCTCCAGGTCACTGCGGCAGGCCGGGGTGCCGGGGCCCGGCCACGGCGCCATCTCGGCGCTGGCGACGCTGGTGCACGCGGGCCAGCTGCGGCTCGGCGACCTCGCGGCCAAGGAGGGCGTGGCCGCGGCGACGATGTCGCGGATCATCGCGTCCCTGGTCGAGGCCGGCTACGTGAGCCGCGAGTCCGACCCGGTCGACCGTCGGGCGTGGCTGGCGAAGGCGACCGAAGAGGGCGAGCGGCTCGTGTCCGGCGTCCGGTCGACGCGGGTGCAGGAGCTGAACCGGCGGCTCGACCGCCTGTCGCCCGACCACCGGGAGGCGCTGCTGGCGGCGCTGCCGGCCCTCGAAGCCCTGATCGCGGACGACTAGGCCGCGGGTGTCGCGCGCCGGCTGAGCGGGTACTCCAGCAGGCACGCCGGTCGAC
>NZ_MUMI01000311.1 GCF_002155975.1 Amycolatopsis kentuckyensis | reverse complement strand
CGACGCGCCCGCGTCGACCAGGCCCATGCCCTGCCCGTGCACCAGGAACAACAGGGCGAACGGGACCCACAGCCCGCTGCCCAGCGCGTCGATCAGCGTCGCGGCCAGAAAGATCCGAAGCATGTCTCCCCCGGCGGGACAGCTTACGGGTCGAGCGGGAGGCTGAGCCCCACCTTCACGCGATCCATCGCGACGCTCGTCGTGAAGTGGCGGACGTTCGGGTTGTCGAAGAACATCCGGCGGGTGAACGCCTCGAAGCCCGCCATGTCGGGGCAGGTGACGATCAGCACGAAGTCCGCCGTGCCGGTGACGTAGTAGCACTGCTGGACGGCGTCCTCGGCGAGCACCTGGCGGCGGAACCCGTCGAAGACCGCGAGGTTCTCCCGCTCCATCTCGACCGTCACCACGAACGTCATGCTCAGCCCGAGCGCCTCCGGCGACAGCACCGCCACCTCGCGTTCGATGACGCCCGCCTCGCGCAGCCGCTTGATCCGCCGCTGGACCGCCGCGGCGGAGAGGCCGACCTTCGCGCCGATCGTTTCGGCGATCGTGCGGGCGTCCGCTTGGAGGCAGGCGAGGATGGCGATGTCCAGCTGGTCGAGGTCGGGTGTCCGCACTCCAGCAGGCTAACCGGCACCCCCGACAATCCGCCCGCGATCACCCTTCCGTGACGTCGCTCACTACTCCGTCCGAGGCGAAGATGAAACAACTTTTTAAGTGAGCTGGAACACAACTGACCGGTCTACCAGGGGGTAGCCCATAGAAGTGGAAGACCAGCCGGTCGCTCCGCCAACCCGCCGGCGTGGGGAGGCTCTCCCGTGCCCGCACCTGCCGCCGTGCTGACCGGTCTCGGTTCGTGGTTGCCGACGAAAGTCCTGGACAACCACGAAATCGCCGCCCGGCTCGACACCTCGGACGAGTGGATCCGGACCCGCACCGGGATCCGCGAACGCCGCGTCGCGGGCCCGGACGAGTCCACTGTGGACCTCGCGGTCGGGGCCGGCCGCGAGGCGCTCGCGGGCACGTCCGCCGATGCCGTCGTCCTCGCCACCTCCACCCCCGACCAGCCCTGCCCGGCCAGCGCACCGCAGGTCGCCGCCCGGCTCGGGCTCGGCACGGCCGCGGCGTTCGACGTCAACGCCGTCTGCAGCGGCTTCGTCTACGCCCTCGCCACCGCGGCCGGGTTCATCGCCGGCGGGCTGGCCGAGCGCGTGCTCGTCATCGGCGCGGACACCTTCACCACGCTCATCGACCCCGCCGACCGGACCACCGTGCCGATCTTCGGCGACGGCGCCGGCGCGGTGCTCCTGCGCGCGGGCGACCCCGACGAGCCCGGCGCGTTCGGCCCGTTCGACCTGCACAGCGAGGGCGAGCACGCCGAGCTGCTGTGGGTCGAGGCCGGCGGCGCCCGGAAGCGGCTTTCGGACACCCCGGCCGACAGGTTCCTCGCCATGCAGGGCACGGCCGTGTTCCGCCACGCCTGCGCGCGCATGGCGGAGTCGTCGCGCACCGTCCTGGACCGCGCGGGCTGGATGGTCGGCGACGTCGACCGCTTCGTCGGGCACCAGGCGAACATCCGGATCCTCCAGGCGACGGCGAAGCAGCTCGGGATGCCCGCCGACGCCGTGGTCGCCAACATCGACCGGGTCGGCAACACCAGCGCCGCGTCCATCCCGCTCGCCCTGGCCGACGCCCGCGCCGACGGCACCCTGGTCCCCGGCCACCGCGTCCTGCTCAGCGCGTTCGGCGCGGGCCTGACCTGGGGTTCGACCGTGCTGCGCTGGCCGGACCTGGGTCAGCTGTCCTGAAGGTCCGGGCCGGTCGTCCAGGTCGGCGTCGCCTCCTGGCGGCCGCGCAGCTCCAGCTCACCGTGCTTCTCCCAGTGCGCGGCTTCGCCCGGCAACGCCGCGGAGACGACGGCGTCGCTGGCGAGCACCCGTGACGGCACCGCCTTCGCGAGTTCGGTGAGCCGCGCGGCCTCGTTGACCGCGTCGCCGATCACGGTGTACTCGAGCCGGCTGCTGGTGCCGAGCTGCCCGGCGAACACCGGGCCGCTCGAGACGCCGATGCCGAGATCGAGCTCGCCGGCCTCGCGCACGGCGTCCCGGATCGCCCGCGCCGCGGCCAGCGCGGCCGTCGGGGCGTCCGCGAGCCGCGTCGGCGCGCCGAAGATGCACAGCGCGGCGTCGCCCTGGAACTTGTTGACCAGCCCGCCGCGCGCGTTGACCGCGGAGACGACCGCCGCGAACAGCCGGTTCAGCTTCCCGACCAGCTCCTCCGGCGGGGTGCGGTAGGCCAGCGCGGTCGAGTCGACGACGTCGACGAACAACGCCGTGACCTCGCGGACGTCGCCCGAGAGGGACGCGCCGTACTCCAGGGCGTGCCGGGCGACGTCGGCGCCGACGTGCCTGCCGAACAGGTCCCGCATCCGCGCCTGCTCGCGCAGGCCGGCGGCGAGCTGGTTCACCGACGTCTGGAGCCGGCCGATCTCGCTGGAGTCGTCGACGTCCACGGCGACGTCGTTGTTGCCGCGCGCGATCTCGTCGAGCGCGACGCGCAGCCGGTGCAGCGGGGCCGCGACCGCCCTGGCGAGCAGCGCCGTGCCGATCGCCCCGACACCGAGGCCGATCACCGACAGCATGATCAGGCTCGCGGTGTGGTCGCCGGAGCCCAGGTCCGGCGGCGTGGCGACGAGCAGCACGCCCACGAGCGGGACGCCGCTGGCCAGCGCCCAGGTGACGATCAACCGGGTCAGCACGGTGACCGGCAGCGACCCGCGCGGCGGCAGGACGTCCAGCGCGATCGTCATCACCGGCCGCGCCACCCACTCGGCCGCCAGATAGGTGAGGCCGACCGTGGTGAGCCCGCCGAGCCCGATCACCGTGGCCATGCCGCCGGCGTCGTCGGCCGAGCCGAGCACCCCGGCGAGCACGGTGAGGACGACGGTGCCGATCAGCCAGAGCGTGCCGCTGACCACGGCCATGTCCACCGGCAGCCGCAGCGCGCGGCGCGCCTCGCTGACCGACGGCGGGCGGCCGAGCACGAACCAGATCACGGTGCGGCGCTGCAGCCACGCCGTCCACAGCGTTCCGGCGAGCAGCGCGGCGGCGACGATGCCGGCCGCGGTCAGGCCGAGCACCCAGCCGCGGTCGCCGACGTCGTTGGGCAGGCCCTGCAGCACCAGCAGCAGGGCGACCACCCCGGACCCGGCGACGCTCGAGCCGAGGCCCAGCCCGGCGAAGCCCAGGCTGGTGCGCAACACCACCCGGAAGTTCTTCACGGCGATCTTGCGCACGGCGTTGATCGTACGGCCGAAAATGCGTGGCCACCGCCGGTGGCGGCTGGTTACCGTGCGGATCATGGACCCACTCGGCCAGGACGACATCCGGGCCTCGTTCGTCAACTGCACCCGCGGCGAGGCCAAGGGTGTGACGCTGCCCGCCCGGCCCGAGGAAATCCCGTGGGAGCAGCGAGAGTTCCTCGGCTGGCGCGACCCGAAGGCGCCGGCGCGCGCCTACCTCGTGCTGCCCCACGGCGGTGAGGTGGTCGGGCTCGCCCTGCGCGCGGCGCCGCCCCCGAAGTCACGCCTGCGCAGCAACATCTGCGGCTTCTGCACGACAACTCACGGGCTCGCCGACATCACGCTGTTCTCGGGCAAGCGGGCCGGGAAGTCCGGCCGCGACGGCAACACGCTGGGCATCTACGCCTGCGGGAACCTCGGCTGCTGCCAGTACGTCCGCGGCGAGCTGAAGTCCGACGTCCCCCAGCCGTTCGAGACGCTCACGATCGGGGAACGCATCGCGCGGCTGGAGGAGAAGCTGCACAAGTTCGTGGCGCGGGTGCTGGAGTCGCGTTAGAAGCGGTAGCGCACGATGTGCGCGGTCCGGGCCAGCGGCGGGAACACCTTCAGCATCCGCAGCTGGAACCGCGTGATCGGCCCCAGCCGGGCCAGCACGTCCGGGGTCGCCCAGTGCGCGGCGTCCAATGAGGACTCCAGCGTGAGGCCGCAGCGCTCGAGCTCGCGGGGGTCGTCGACGCCCCAGTACAGCGTCGCGCCCGCCTTGCGCACCGGCGCGTTGAGCTTCTGGATCTTGATGGCGGTCCGGTTGAAGAGGTCGCAGATCAGCTCGCCGGACGGGAACTTCGCGGCCAGCCGGCGGAACAGCTCGGTGCCGGTCTCGGGCTTCAGGTACATCGTGAGGCCCTCGGCGACGATCAACGTCGGCCGGTCCGAGGGCACCTGGTCGAGCCACTCGAAGTCGGTCACCGACGAAGCGATGTGCGTCTGGTTCGGTGCCTGCTCGTAGAGCTTTTCGCGCAGCTCGACGACCTCGGGGTAGTCGACGTCGTACCAGTGCACGGTCTCCGGCGGCGCGAGGCGCTGGAACCGCGTGTCCATGCCGCAGCCGAGGTGCAGCACGATCGCGTCCGGGTGGTCGCGCAGGTACTCGGCGGCCCAGTCGTCGATCGGCTTGGCCCGCAGCACGACCGACACCGCGCGGTCGGGGGAGATGCCGATCTTGGTGAAGTCGTAGTCGATCCGGCGGACGGCGTCGTCGGCCGCCTTGTCGCCGAGGATCGGGTGGGCGCTGCGGTAGTCGAGCGCGCGGCCGTACAGCGTGGCCAGGTTGGTGGCCTTTTCTTCGGTGAAGTGGACCTTCTCCATCACGACCCCCAGAAGTTTCACAACGTTGTGAAAAGCCTAGCGCGTTTCGGGGCGGGCGGCGTAGTCGTGCGCGTAGGTTTTGGCGTCCACCAGGTGCTTGAGCGTCAGCTCGCGGGCAGCGGCGGGGTCGGACCGGCGGATCGCGTCGAGGATGGCGCGGTGGTCGGCGACGGCCTTGCGGATCTGCCCGGGCAGCCGCAGCGCCGCCCGCCGCTCCTCGCCGACCAGCGCGAGCACGGACCGCAGCAGCCCGGCGACGTCGTCGTTGCCCGCGTTCTGCGCGATCACCCGGTGGAACTCGGCGTCGGCGGCGATGACGTGCAGCATGTCCCCGTCCTCGGCGGCCTGCGCCATCTCGGCGACGTTGTCCTCGAGCCGGCTGACGGTCTTCGCTCCGGCGTGCCGGGCGAGCCGCTCGGCGAGGGTCGGTTCGACGGTCGCCCGGAGGTCGAAGAGCTTCTCGACGAGCTGGTCGTGCTCGGTGAACCAGGTCCGCAGGGGCTGTTCCTGCTGCTCGCGGACGTAGGTGCCGGAGCCGGCGCGGATCTGGACGTACCCGATGGACGCGAGGACGCGCAGGGCCTGCCGCAGCGACCCCCGGCTGATGCCGAGCTCTTCGCAGAGGACGCGTTCGGCGGGCAGCCGGCTGCCCGGCGGCAGGTCGCCGGCGTCGATCCGCGCCCGCAGCCGGTCGACGGTCGCGCTCCAGACCTGCTCGGTGTCCACGCGCTCATCCTCTCAGCTCGCGGAACTGTCGGGGGTGGCTGCCATGATCACCGGCATGGACATCTTGGGGGCTTGGGTCCGCGGCTGGGCGGTGTCGCGGGCGACGCCGGCACCGGTGGTGGAGCCCGACGGCTACCGCGTCGACGTCGGCCTGCCGGGGCACCGGGTGCGCTACCTGCTGCACTCCCCGGCGACGGTTTCGTCCCGGGCCCGGACCGCGGCCGCGCCGGGCACGTGGCTGAAGACGTGCGGTGCGCGTTCGGCGGTCTTGGCGGGCCTGACCCCGGCGTGGACGGCGGGGGAGACCGAGTACCTGATGGCGTTCGAGGGAGCTTTGCCGCCGGTCGCGGTCCCGCGGCCGTACTCGGTCACGGTGGTCGGCGAGGGACCGGTTCGGGAGGTGGTCGTGTCTTCCGGCGACACCCCGGCGGCCCGCGGGCAGGTCGCGGTGGCCGGGGGTGTCGCGGTGTTCGACCGGATCGAGACGGAGCCGGCGCACCGGCGGCGGGGCCTCGGCCGGGTGGTGATGCACCAGCTGGCTGCCGCGGCCGGAGCGGAGTCGAGCGTGCTGCTGGCCTCGGAAGCCGGACGCGGGCTGTACACCTCGCTCGGCTGGCGCGTGGTTTCCGACGTCGTCCCCGCGCACGTACCGGAAGGAGACGCGTGACTGTCTGACCTGACACATCTGCGTCGCGGGAGTGGCCCACGATGCTTAGGCTCCGCACGTGATTGCTTCATGACGTGGTGGCACGCCCTGATCGTCGTGGTCGCCGGTATCTGGGCGGGGACCATCAACGCCGTCGTGGGGTCGGGGACGCTCGTCACCTTCCCCGTGCTCGTCGCGCTCGGGTACCCGCCCGTGACCGCCACCACCTCGAACGCCATCGGCCTCGCGCCCGGGACGCTCAGCGGGGCCTGGGGCTACCGGCACGAGCTCAAGGGTTACTGGCGGCAGACCGCCAAGTTCGCCGTCGCGTCCTTCCTCGGGGCCATCGGCGGCACCATCCTGCTGCTCTCGCTGCCCAAGGACGCCTTCGAAGCCGTCGTGCCCGTGCTCGTCGGCCTGGCCGTGGTCCTCGTGATCATCCAGCCGCGGGTGTCGAAGTGGGTCGCCGAGCGGCGCGAACAGAACGGGACCGAGCACAAACCCGGGCCGCTGCTGATGTTCTTCATCTTCCTCATCGGCATCTACGGCGGGTACTTCACCGCCGCGCAGGGCGTGATGCTGATGGCCGTCATGGGGATGCTGCTGTCGGAGCCGCTGCAGAAGCTCAACGGCGTCAAGAACGTGCTCGCCGCCGTCGTCAACCTCGTCGCCGGCGTCATCTACGCGTTCGTCGCGCCGGTCAGCTGGGCCGTCGTGCTGTGGCTCGCCGTCGGCAGCACGGCCGGCGGCTTCCTCGGCGCGAAGATCGGCCGGAAGCTGCCGCCGGCGGTGCTGCGCGGCGTGATCGTGGTGATCGGCGTCGCCGCCGTCATCCAGCTGGTGGTCAAGCAGTTCGCGAGCTGAATTCCCGCGCCGCGGCCAGGAACAGGTCGTTCTCCTCGCGGGTCCCGATGGTCACGCGGACGCCGTCGCCGGCGAACGGGCGCACCACCAGCTTGCGGTCCAGCGCGTGCTCGGCGAACGGGACGGCCTGGTCCCCGAGCGGCAGCCAGACGAAGTTCGCCTGCGTGTCCGGCACCCGGTAACCCGCCGCCAGCAGCGCCTCCCGCACCCGGCCGCGCTCGACGACGATCTCCTGGCAGCGGGCCAAGAGCTCGTCGGCCGCGTCGAGCGAGGCCAGCGCCGCCACCTGGGCCAGCATGTTCACCGAGAAGGCCACGTACACCTGGCGAAGCGCGTCCGCGATCGGCTCGGGCGCGACCGCGTAACCGACGCGAAGGCCCGCGAGGCCGTACGCCTTCGAGAACGTCCGAAGCACCATGACGTTCGACCGGCTGTGCGTGTACTCGACGCCGTCGGGCACCTCGGGGTCGGTGACGAACTCCTTGTAGGCCTCGTCGAGCACGATCAGCACGTGCTCCGGCACGGCAGCCATGAACCGCTCCAGCTCCGCGCGGCGCACCGCCGTCCCGGTCGGGTTGTTCGGGTTGCAGACGAAGACCACGCGGGTCCGGTCGGTGATCGCCGCGAGCATCGCGTCGAGGTCGAGCTCCTGGCCCTCGGTGATCGGGACCTTCACCGAGACGGCGTTCGCGACCTGCGTGACGATCGGGTACGCCTCGAAGGACCGCCAGCCGAAGATGACCTCGTCGCCGGGAGCGCACACCGCTTGGATCGTCTGCTGGCAAAGCGACACCGAGCCGCAGCCGATCGCGACCCGCTCGACCGGCACGTCGAGCTCGCGCGCCAGCCGCTCGCGCAGGGCCTGCGAGCCGGTGTCCGGGTAGCGGTTGATCCCCGCCGCGGCCTCGGCGATCGCCTGCGCGACACTCGGCAGCGCACCGCCGGGCACCTCGTTGCTCGCCAGTTTGATCGCGCCTTCGATCGTCCGGCCGGGGACGTATTTCGGCAACGATTCGAGATCGGCACGCGGGGACACGGACGGCATCTTCGGCGCTCCTGGAATTCGACGGGACGACCCGCTCACCGTAGCTTTTCCGCCCGCCGCCCCGCGACTGCCTTCGGTGGGGCCGGTGCCGGCGACCTGCGTCACCGGGCTTCCTCCCGTTCACCTCCAGGTGGTTGGGTGAAGCAATGACGTCGACCTCCACCGTGGATTACCCGCGCACCGACGGCGGCACCCTGCGCCTGACCTTTTCGGAACCCGAAGGCGCGCTGCGCGGCGGCCTGGTGGTGCTCCACGAGGCGGACGGCGTCACCGACGGGGTCAGGCTGCTGCTCGCCAGCCTCGCCACCGAGGGCTGGCTGACCGTCACCCCGCACCTCGAGAACGACCGCCTCACCCAGCAGGACCTGCTCGAC
>NZ_MUMI01000310.1 GCF_002155975.1 Amycolatopsis kentuckyensis | reverse complement strand
CCAGCGCGCGCTGGACAGCGTAGGCCGCGTCGAGGGCCTGGTTGTTGTCGCCGGTGAGCACAATCTGCTTGCCGTTGGGCAGCGTGTAGACCGCCTGCCCGACCTTGTTGATCTCGACCTTCAGGCCAAGCGCCTGCGCCTCGGTGACGGTCATCTTGGAGATGGTCTGCTGCAGGCTGGCGGGGAGCGGACCGCTGAAGCTGCTCGCCAGCTTGATCGCCTCGGCATTCGCCGCACGCATCCCATCGGCCTGCCGGCCCATGTCCGAGGTGGCCTTGGACGCCGCGATGCCCTGCTGCCTAGCCGCCTCGATCTCCGCTTGCTGGGCGCGCTCCAGCTCGAGCGTCGCCTTCTCCTTGTCGCGGGTGCTGGCGGTGTGGTCCTTCATGACCTTGTCGTACTTCTCGGTCGCCTCCTGGGTGGTCAGCACCGCCCCGCGGAGACCGAGTTGCGCGTTGTTCAGCTGCTGGGTGGCGTTGTACGCCTCCAGGGCGCGGTCGCGGACCTCGATGTACGCCCTCGAGAGGCCGCTGAGACCTTCCTCCTGGGCGAGGTACGTCTCGTGCGCTTCACGCGCCTGGCGGATCTGGTCGCCGACTGCGCCGGTGAGGTTCTCCGCGGCGCGCAACGCGTTCTGCTGGCTGGCCGACAGGTTGCCGTAGTCATTGACGACGGTGTTGGCGGCACCACCGTTTTCGCGCAGCCAGTTGGTGTTCTTCTTCAGCGCTTCGGCCTGGGCATCGGTGAGCTGGCCCGACCGCTGCCAGCCATCGATCATGAAGTCGGTGTGGTGCTTCAGCGTCTCCAACGCAACGGAGTTGCCGAGCGACGCAGCCTGAACGGTGGACATGCTCACGCCGAGCGCGCCGGCGTTCCCTGCAGCGTCCTTGTCGGCCAGCGACTTTGCGATCGTCGCCTTCGACGCCTCGCCAAGAACGCCCGCGTCCTGCCGCAGCGCATCGACGAGCTGCCGCACAGCTTCCTTGTGCTCGGCCGCCTTCTGGGCGGCTTCCTGCTGCCGCCGGCCGAGCTCGGAAAGCAGGATCGACAGCCCGACGGTGGCGATCGCGGCGGGGCTGAACGCGCCTTCGACGAGGCCTTGCCCAGCCGTCTTCAGAGCGTCGACAGGGCCCTTCGCGGCCTTGACCTTCGCGGCCAGGCCCTCGAACTTGGCGGAGGCGTCGATCCCGAACTTCGAGAGGATCATGTTCGTGGCGAGCAGCGAGCCACCGAACTGCGTGACCTCAGGCGGGAGCGCCGACAGCACGGACACCAGCCCGTTGATCACGCCGAGCGCGCCGGATCCAGCCTGGCCGAAACCGTGCAGGAAGGTGATCACCGGCGACCCGGCGGAGGTCACCTTCAGCAGCGCGGATTCGACCTGCGTAAGACCGCCCTGCAGCACGCCGAGCTCGCTGTGATTGGCGGCCAGGTTCGTGACCAGGTTGCCGAGGAACCCGAGCAGCTCTCGGGTGATGCCGCCCAGCTGGCGCATTCCAGCGCCCGCGTCCACCGAGCCACGCGACATGGCGATGAACATGTCGGACACGCCGGCCCCGGCCTGCCCGGCGAACTCCCGGATTCCCTTGATTTGCGGCAGCGCGTTGCGGGCTGCGACCTCGACGCCGGGCAGTGCCTCCTCGGCGAGGTCGGTCGCCGCGCCGACCAGCTCCCGGACGGCGGGCGCGGCGTCCTTCATGCCCTGCTGGATCCGCGGCGCCATCCGGGAGAAAGCAGCGTCGACGTCCCCGGCCGCCCCGACCAGGCCGTCCTCGAGGACGGTGGACATCTGGTTGGTCTGGTCGGTGATGTGCTCGGAGGTGGCGCTCCAGGCGTCGGATACGCGGCGGCTTTCCAGCGCCGCGCCAAGCCCGACACCGACGAAGGCGGCGGTGGCGATGGTCAGCGCCGCGACGACGCCGGCCGCGCCAACGGCCGCCGCTGCGGGTAGACCGAACGAGAGGCCGCCGAAGGCCATCCCGTTGAAGTTCGACTCGACCTTCTTGGCCGTGTCCTTTGTGGACTTGTCGATCCTCTTGCCGGACTTCTCGGCCTCGTCGGCGATGTCGTCGAGGTCGTGCTTCGCCGAGACCTTGGCCGCGTCCCAGTCAGCCTTATCCATTTTGAGGTAGGCAACGAGCTCGCCGATGTTCAGCGCCACGCGGCTACCTCCTTCTCGGGTCCGGCGGTGGGGGTGGGAAGAACACCCGGTGCACGCGGGTGTCGGGGGACTGGAGCAGGCCCTGGATGCGGACGCGGAGCCACCGCCAGGACCGAGCCTTCAGCAAGGCCCGGTCGCCGACGTCGATGCCGTACAGCTCGTGCAGGTCCGCCTCGACGAGCGCCCACTTCGCGAGCAGCTCGACCCAGGTCGGGCCTACCGTGCCTTCGGCTTCCGCTTTCGCTTCCGGGCTGAGGTCGTACCAGCGGTGGAGCCCGGTTGCGGCGTCGTAGTCGCCCCGCCCCGTGACGCCTTCCGGCGTGTCTTCCGGTTCGGGGCCGGGGCTTCCCCCGGCAGCAGCTGCTCGGCGACCGCCTCGCCCATCGTGAAGTGGACGAACGCGTACTGCGTCACGCCGGCGATCTTGCGCAGCGGGACCTGGTCGGCGCACAGCTCGTCGTAGACGTCGCCGAGCACCATCCGCGTGAGGTCGACCTCTCGGCCGCCGTCGAACTGCAGGCTGGCCAGCTCCTCCGGCGTCACCTCCGCGCCCGCCGCCGTGCGCTTGGCGGTCTGGGCCAGCGCCATGAGGTAGAGGCCGGTGTCGGCGTCGGGCTCGGCGATCCGGTATTCCTTGCCCTCCGGATGTGCCTTGCCCGACACCTTGACCGCCAGCACCTCGTCCCCGAGGAACTGCGTGAGGTCCTTGAGTGCAGCCATCAGCTGTAGGTGTACTTCGACTGGGCGGTGGCAGCCGAGGCGCCCGCGGCGTTGGTGACGATGACGTCGACCTGGCCGGCTGCGTGCGCCGGGGCGATGGCCTCGATCAGGCCGTCGGAGATGACGTCGTAGGCGGTGGCGTTGGTGCCGCCGATCTTGACGCCGGTCGCGCCCGTGGTGCCGGTGAAGTTCGTGCCGGCGATCCGGACCAGGTTGCCGCCCGCGGCCGCGCCCCCGGCGGGGGTGAGCAGCGTGATGACGGGGATGACGGCGCCGGTGTTCGGGTGCGTGATCGGGTTCTGCTTACCCTGGCCGCCGAGGGTCACCGACACGATGTCGAGGTCGGACATCTTGCCGCCGTCGGGGGACCAGGTGACGGAGGCGATCCCGTCGTAGGCTTCGGCGCGCGGGCCGTTCGGCGTCATCTCGTACCAGCGGACGTGCACGCTGTTGTTCGGGCCCATCTTGCCGATCGCGCGGGAGCGGAGGTATTCCTGCCCTGGGTCGTACACGGTGGCGTCCGCGACGGTGACCTTGCGGGCGACCTTCATCACCAGCGACCACTTCTCCGCGGTCTTGGTCTCCGAGCCGTAGCCTTCGGAGTCATAGTCGGAGTCGTCCTGCATGGTGGGGTCGGACTTCGGCTGGAAGTCGGTGATGCCGAACACGCCGATCCAGTTCGGGCTCACCGTCGAGAAGTTCGTGTCGACGTCGAGGTACCACTTCCGGGCGGTGGTCGATGCGCCCAGCGGGCTGCGAGTCGGGACGGGCATCGTGTTCTCCTAGGTGCGGTTGGCGCTGGGCCTGTGGACGGTCAGGTAGTAGTTGTCGCTGTGCTCCCACCGGTTGCTGTCGTCGCGGCCGAGCGGGACGCCGGAGTTACGCAGCGCCTGGACGACGCGCACGGGGCCGAGGTTGAAGGCGGTCTTGCCATGCAGCACGTCGAAGACAGCGTCGCTAATCGCCTTGACGTCGTGGGGGTTGGTGCCGCCGCGGCACTTGACTTGCACGCCGATCCGGGAGTCCGAAAGGGACGGGTCGTCGGTGACGGGGTAGTCCGACAGCACGATCGCCCGGTCGGGGGTCTGGGGCATCGCGGCGAACACGATCGCCGTCTCTCCGGGCAGGTACGCCGAGCCGTCGCCGCGATAGGCGCCGGCGCCGGCCGCAGCGAGGTACGCCGCCAGGCCGTCGAGGAGGTCTCCGGTGAAGCTCATTCGAGGGCCCTCCGAAGTTCGGCGGCGATGATCTCGGCGACCGTGCCCTGCTCGGCATTCAGCGGTCCCTCGAGGTACTTCGCCGTGCGGCCCTCGGTGTGCCGCCAGGTCAGTTCCTCGTGCTGCCGGGCGGCGTAGACGGTGTCGTAGGAGACCGCGGCTTCGAGGCCGTCCTGGCTCGCGACGCCGGACCGTTCCAGCGTGCCCTCCTCCAGCGGCACGACGGCGCGGGACGCCTGCAGGACGTGCTCGGCTCCGAGGGCCAGGCCGTGCTCGGCGGCCGCGGTGGCCTCGGCGTCGACCTGCTCGCCGTTCCAGTTCACCTCGGCGCGGATGCTCACGTGCAGTTCACCTCCACGTGCGAGGGGACGGGGAGCTTGCCGCCGTCGCGGTCGGCGACGGTGATGACGGTGGCCACCCGGGTGCCGAGGTCCACACGGGACTGCGGCGGCGCGACGGTGCCGGGCAGGCAGTAGAGCGTCGTCTCGGAGACGACCTGCTCGCCGTTCGGCCCGCGGACGAGGCGGCGCTTGTCCTCCCGGAAGCACTTCACCGCCACGCCGGTGCCGTACACGGGCCCGTTCGCGCCCGCGCCCGCGAAGGGCTCGACGGTGACTTTGTGCTGGAGCAGCCACTTCGGGAGCTTCACTACCTGCCCTCCCACGGGTAGGAGGCGACGATCGCCCCGGCGAGGACGCCGGCGTCGCGCAGGATGGTGTCCGCGGCGGGCGCGAGCCGCCCCTGCCCGGCTGCCCCGCTGCCGGCCGAGCCGCCGCCGCGGGACATCGACACCGGCCCGATGCTGACGTTGGTGAACTGCCCGGCCACGCCTTGCTCGTCGCCGGTCTCCGCCCACCAGTACACCTGGGCGCAGGTGGCGAGCCGGAACGCTTCCCGCACGTCGGTGTCGGTCGGGTAGCCGTCGGTGTCGGTGTCGTAGATCGCGGTCTTGGTGGCACGCCTGATTTCCCTCGACGCGGACGCCAGCTGCCGCGTCAGCTCGGTGTCGCTGCTGGACAGCGTGACGTCCTCGGGCTTGCTCCCGGCGAGGTCGCCGAGCGTGGCGTAAACGAGGGCCATCGGGTGTGTTCACCTCCTCCAGAGGGGTGCGCGGGCCCGGGTCTCCCGGCCGGGCCCGCGCGGGCCTACTGCGCGATGACGAGCGGGACCTGGCGCTTGAACGCCGGGGTGGCGATCGTCGCCGGGGCCGTCGCGGTGAGCGCCGAGCCGGACGTCTGGGCGAGGTTGCCCTCCCCGGTCAGCACCGGCTTCGCGCCCGCGGACGCACCGACGAGCGTCGGCACGGTGGTCGCCGTGACCGACAGGGCGGCCCAGTAAATCCCCGAGGTGGCGATCCGGACCGGGGTGGCGAGGGTGAACGTCTTCGCCGTGTCCGCGGCCCACGCGCCGTTCGTGCCGTCCGCGGACTGCGCCAGCAGCGCCGGGGTGGCGGCGTTGCTGTACAGCGCGGCGAACTGGTTCGTCGGCGTGCCGGCCGCGGTCGCGCCGGAGATGAACGTCAGCGAGCTGATCAGGTCGCCGGCGTTCAGCCACAGCGCCACCGACATCAGCACGCCGGACGCGGCCGCCGGGACGTCGTCCAGGCACACCCGCGGCAGGTTCGTGCGGTGAAACACCTGGTTCGGGTCCGGGCGGTCCGAACTGGACAGCCAGGAGAGGGCGTCGCGCACGACGCCGCGGTAGGCACCGAGCTGGGTCATGCCTGCTGCTCCTTCGCGATCTTGGCGGCCAGCTCCTTGAGCTGGTCGCGCTTGAGGTCCTTGACCTGGTCCTCGGTCGCGCCGATGGCCAGGCAGTGGGTGCGCCAGTCGGCCTCGGACGCGTTGCCCGCGGGCGCGACCTTCGGGTCGTCGGCGAAGGTGGGCACCGGCGCGGGCGGCTCGGTCTCTTCCGGCTCGGCCGGGCTCTCGTCGACCGCTTCGACGCTGTAGCCGGCGCCCCGGAAGTAGTTGAGCGCCCCGGCCGACGCCGGGCCCTCGTAGCGGCCGCGTGCGAACGCGCAGCCGGCGACTTCGCCGGTGTAGTCCGTGACCGGCGCGCTGATCTTCCACGTGGTCATGGGGTTCACCGCACCTTCAGGTTGCGGAGCACGGCCGCGGCCTTGGTGTTCTTGAGGACCATCGCGGCCGGGCCGAGCTGGACCTCACCGGTCTTCACCGCGCCGGCGGTGGAGAAGTCGGGCAGCCAGGTCCGCAGCAGCTGCGAACCGGCCTTCGACGCGCCGTGCAGCGAGTCGATGCCGAAGGTGGCCGCGTACAGGTCGGTCAGGCCGGTGATGTTGCCGCCGGCGCCGACACCGTCCGGGTCGCGCGTCTCGATCGGGACGAGCGGCGCGGAGCCGTCCTCCCGGTCGCCGAGGTCGACGAGCACCCAGTCGCCGTACTTCTTGATCGTGCGGCCCAGGTCGTCCTTGGACTCGGTGTAGGTGCCCGCGCGGCGGGCGATCGACCGCACGCGGGTGATGGAGTCGGTGTTGCCCATGATCGCCTTGACGCCCGGCGGGAGTTCGCCGGCGTCGTTGCCGGTCATGCCGCCGGTGCGGGACGGCACGACCTTGGACAGGAACAGGTCGAGCAGGTCCATCGCGTCGTGGGCCTTGTCGACGGTGTTGATCGTCGTGTTGGTCCAGTCCGCGTAGGCGGTGCCGCTCGCGTTCGGGATGACTTCGGTGGTGGTGCCGGCGAGTGCCTTGTTCAGGCCGTCGAAGCCGAGCGGGTCGACGGCGATGTCGCCGAAGAGCAGCTCCCGGGCGAACCGGATGGGGATCGAGGCCAGCAGCTGCTGCAGCTGGAAGGTGTTCTCGTTGGTCGAGGCCGGGCCGAGGTTGGCGAGGTCACGGTCCAGCGTGTACGCGCCACCCATCGGCTTGAGGTTGACCGTCGCCTGCGCGCGGGTCGCCTGGCCGGGCACGAACTCCTGGTTGAACGCGCGGAAACCGGCGGAGGCGGCCGTGACCAGCCGGGTGTAGCCGTACTGGAGGCTGGCGCCGCCGGTGCCGGGCGTGACGACGTCGTCGAAGACGATCTGGTCGAACAGCCAGCTGGACCGGCGCAGGTTGTCGATGACCGCGTAGTCGAGGTCGACCGCGGCGTTGAGCTGCGCCTGAGCGAGCGTCACAGGCATTTCGTGCTCCTAGTGGACTATCGGCTGCCGAGCGCCTTGGACACGGCGGCCTGGAGGGAACGAGGTCGGGTGGTGGGGGTGCTGCCACCGCCGGGGTGGTCACCGCCGGACCGCGTCGCCGGCGGAGCGGCGGCCGCGGCCTTGTGCTTCGGGTGCTTGTCGACCCACACGGTGATGTGGGCCTGCAGCTTGGTGCGGAACTCGGCGGACTTCGGGTCCAGCGCGATGAGGTCGCCGAGGGAGTCGAGGAAGGCGTTCGAGTCGAGGAGAGCGTCCGCGTCCGCACCGGCCGTGGGCGCGACCCGCAGGATCGCGTTCTCGGCCGCGGTTTCCCAGTTGATGGCCTGCTGCTGCGTGACCTGCGCCGCCAGGGCGTCCGGGTCAGGCGGGGCGTCGGAACCTTCCGGGGTGAGACCGAGGGCCTTGAGGACCGCGTCGCGCTGCTGCGTGGCCGCCTGGGCCTGCTGGGTCGCGCTCTGCTTGTCCGTGCGGTGCTTCGCGTTCTCCTTGCGCAGATCGTCGATGACCTTCTGCGCCTGCTCGAGCGTCATGCTCGGGCTGCCCTGCTGCTGGGTGTCCGGCGCCTGGCCGGGCTGCTGCTGTGCGGGCGGTGTTGCGGGCGGCTGGGTCCCCTGCGGCGCCTGGCCACCGGTTCCCGCGTCAGCCGGGGCGCCTGGCCCCTGCGACGGTTCTGCCATGATCGTACGTCCTTCCTGGACGGTCTACTCGGACTGCTGCTTTTTTCCGGCGAGTCGCCCGAACTTGCGGGCGCCGGGGCGGCGCGCGGGCGGCGCGTCGGCCTTGGCGCCCTTCGCCGCCACCTGGGCGACGAGCTTCCTGAACCGGGCTCCGGAGCCCAGCTTCGGTCCATCGGCCACGGCGGCCTCCCTACTTCCTCTTCAGGGCCCGGAGTGCGGCGAGCGTGGCTCGGTCGCCGGGGCTGAGCCGCTTCCGGCCCTCCAGCTGGAGGATCTTCTTGCTCACGCCGGCGTCGCCGTGCATGAGCAGGTAGCGGTTGGCGAGCACGGTCTGGTCTTCGTCCGTGGGTTTTCCGCTGCTCAGGTACGCCTGTGAGAGGGGACGCTTGCTGATCTCCTCCGGGCTGGCCGTCTCGGCACGGGAGGTGTCGAGCGACTTCAGCGCAGCGAGTTCCGCGCGCTGACCGGGCAGCGGGCGCTTCTTGGCTTCGAGCTCAGCGATCCGGGCCTTGACGCCGTCAGGCCCGTGGTGCTGCAGGCGGTCGCTGGCCATGGCCCCGTAGTCCTTGTCGGGGAGGCCGGAGCTGAGGTTCGCCGGGCCGGTGTAGCGGTCTTCCGGCTTCGCGGCCGCTTTCAGCTTGGCGCGGTCCGTGGCGTCGTCGTCGGCGAGGAAGACCAGGTCGTTCGGCTCGCCTCCGATGCGGATCGCGGCGTCGTGGTCTGCCTGCGTCATGGCCTTGCGGTTGTCCTCGGGGACGATGTGCAGCTTGCCTTCGCGGCTCATCCGTTTCAGGTGGGTGTCCTGCTCGGCCCGCGGCATCCCGCGGGCGTCGAGCTCCTTCCGCACGTCAACCATCCCCACGTAGCCGTGCGACTGGTTCGCCGTGAACGTGTGCATGAAGTCGGTGAAGTGCTTGTCGAACCGGCCCTCGGGGGTGTCGGGCTCGGCGGGAGCCTTCGGCGCCGCCGCTGCGGGCCGCGCCTTGGCGATGGGCAGCTTCCCGCCCATCGATCCCTTGTCGCGGTCGGCCGGGGACAGCTGGCCCTTCACCGAGCCGCTGCCGAGCTTGCCGCTCACCTTCCCGCGGCCCTGGTGCTCGACGGCTCCCTTCTGCTTGGCGGACAGCTTCTTGTGCCGGGCGCCCTTGCCGAGGCGCTTCGCGTCCATGTGCGCGAACGCGGCGCGCTTCGACTCCGGGGGCAGGTCTTCGAAGCTGAAGGCCACTGTGGACTCCTCATCGGGCGGTGCCGATCCGCTCGCGGTGGGGCTGGCGGAACAGCGTGGTGGGTGCGGTCTTGAGGTGCTCGCGGATCTCGGCCTGCGCCGCGCGGACGTCGCCCTCGAACTGCCTCTTGGCTTGGGGGTCGAGCGCGCCGGCGGCCTGCAGCTTCGCCTTCCGGACCTTCCGCTCGAGCGCGCGGAGCTTCTGCCGGGCGAGGTCGCCGTCCGGGTCGGCGGTGTCGGTCGGCAGCCGGGTCACGCCGGGCAGGTACGCGGAGAGGCTGTGGCGGCAGTTCGGGTGCATCAGCCCGGCTGCGACGGCCTCGACGACCGACCCGGCCACGCGGACGGTCATCTGCCGGTCCTGGGTGCCGTGCAGCGCCCGGACGGTGCGCTCGCCCGGCCCGCCGGTTCGCGCGAGGACCTTGCCCTCCCACGGCCGGCAGCGCGCGCACTCCTGCGGCGCGTCGGAGACGACCACCAGGTCGATGCCGGCGGCGGCGAGCCGGTCGAGGTTGCCCTGCACCGCGGCCTGCGCGGTGCCGGTGCGCGAGGCCATCTCGACGTAGGAGGCGAGCTCCCAGTTCCGGCCCCGCTTGTCGGTGAACCCCGTGATCCCGCGGGCCAGCAGCTCCTCCCAGGCGCGCTGCGCGGTCCGGAGGCGGGTTTCCCAGCCGGTGAGGGTGCCGGTGAGCATCATCTTCGCCATGACCGACCGGTAGGCGTCGAGGTCCCAGCGGAGGATCCGCACGTGCGTGCCGAGCAGCTTGCTGGTGAGCGCGTACACCATCCGCTGGATCGCACCCAGCTGCGGCAGCTGCTTGCGGAGGTCGGCCAGCATCCGGTCGGACATCCCGGACCGCTTGGCCAGCTCGGCGATCGCGGCCTCGCCGCCGCGGTCGTACGCCAGCACGATCGCCTGCTCGACGGTGCCGGTCAGGTCGGCCTCGATCTTGTTCAGCAGCGACCGGGCACCGCGGGACAGGATGCCGAGCGCGGCCAGCTGCTTCTCCGCGTTCGGGGGTTCGTCGATGCCGGAGCGGAGCTGGCGGGAGATCTGGTCGGCCAGCTGGACCTCGAGCCCGTGGTAGAGCTCGGCGATCGTGCCGGCGATGTCCGCGCCGAGCGTCCGGTCGACCGGCATCGCGCGCTACTCGCCCGCCGTGGGATTGTCGGCCGGCGGCTTGCCGTCGCCCGGCTCTCCGGTGAAGGTGTCGGGGTTCTCGACCTGCATCGGTCCGGACTCCTTGAGGATCCGACCGACCTCTTCGCCCACCTCGGTGTCGTCCCACTCCGGGTGGAGCATCCGGACCTTCGTCTCGGCCGAGGCCGCGCGGGCGGTCTCCAGCTGGGCGAGGGTCTGGGAGAGGCTGAGCAGGTCGGGCTGGACGGCGTCGGGGAAGTTGACCGTCGGGGCTTCGCTCGCGTCGAGCTTCCAGCCGAAGTGGACGACGCCGATCTTCAGCAGCGCCTGCGCGGCCTCGGCCAGCCGCGGCCGCTGGTAATTGATCTTCTTGCCACGGGTAGTGAGCGACTTGCGTTCGCGCGCGGCCACCTCGGTCGCGGTGATCGCCACGTCGCCGGTGAGGCCGAACGACTGCTGCGAGTACCCCACCTCCGTCACGATGCGGCCGTACAGGTGCAGCGCGGACTTCTCGTGTGCTTCCCAGCGGATCTCGAACTGCTGCAGCGTCAGCTGTGTTGAGCCGTCCGTCGCCGGGATCATGTTGATGGCCTCGTACGCCTCACGGTCGCTGTCGAACTGCGCGCCGCGGCCGGGTCCGCGGTCCTGGAGGAACGCCTCCGGGACGATGATCCGGGCCTTGGCCAGGCGGATGTCCCGCATCCACGAGGTGTAGACCTCGTCGACGGCGTCCATGAGGCCCTCGACGCCGGCGAAGTCGGAGCGGCCGAACGGCGCGCACTTCGGGAGGTGGCCCCATTCGCGGTTCGGCTTGATGTTCGGGATGAACACCGCGGTCAGCTGGTCGATCCCGGTCGCGATCGCGCCGTCAGCGTCGACGACGTCGGCCAGGCCCTCGGTCTCCGGGTACTCGGTGAGCGGCGCCGGCTTGCCGAGAGAGGTCTCGGTGCCGACGTACACCCCGTGCAGGATCCGGCCGGCGCCCTTGAACACCTCGTGGCGTTCGAGGTGCCGGACGACCACCTGGGCGTCGCAGGCCAGCTGCTGAACGAAGGTGACCGCGGTCAGCCTGCCGTAGCGCCACTCCGGGATGGCGGCGTCGACGTGCACGGCCTGCAGCCACGGGCCGGTGGTGCTGACGTCCTTGTCCCAGACGATCCGCAGGTACACGCCCGACTTGGCGGCGGCGATCTCGGCGGACTCCAGCAGCGTGGCGTGCAGGTCGTCGTTCGCGATCGTGTCGAGCTGCTTCTGCACCCCGTCCTTTTCGGACGTGAGGGTGATCGGCTCGGAATAGAGCAGGTCCGCGCTTGTGGTCGCGATGTCCGACCCCACCGGGACGTGCAGCTTCGACCGCTTCTCCCCGGGCGGGATCGGCTGGCCCCAGAACCAGCGGGCCAGTGTGCCGACGACGCCGCCGCGCAGCTGCGACGGGCGCAGGTTCGGGTGGTTGACCAGCCGGCCGCCGAGCCGTCCGTAGACCTCGGAGAGCTGCTCGGGGTTGCCGGAGTACCAGGCGCCCCACTCGCGGATGGTCTCGAAGGCTTCGACGAAGTCCTTCGGCGGCCACGGCGTCCCGGCCTCGGGCAGCGGCACGTCAGGCCTCCTCTTCGACGGTGATCTTCACGAGGGCGTCGACGGGGACGTGCAGCTCGGCGAGGGCGTCCAGCGCGGCGTTCGCGTGGTCCTCCCACGTCGAGTCCATGTCGTTCTCGCCGCGCATCCGCTCGGCCATCAGCGCGGCCAGCTCGGCCCGGGTGGCGTACCGGCGGCGCTGGACGGTAAAGCGGCCGGCCGCGACGTCGTCGAGGCCGGTGTGCCCGGCGGCGATCGCCTCTCGCGCGCACGGTGCGCAGATCGCGGGGCCGCCGCACTTGGCGACGAGGCGCGGCGGCACGTCGGCGGCGCCGGGCTCGGTGGAGCCGACCCAGTGGCCGTGGCTGGTGTACGGCATCAGCTGCGCGCCGGCCACGCGTACTGGCCAGGAGCGTCGCCGCCGCACCGCGAGGTGACCCAGAGGCTGTCGTTGCCGTCGAGCAGCACCTGCCCGTTGACGGCCGCGCCCGGCTGGTCGCCCCAGACGCGGGTGATCACCATCGGGTAGACCTCGCCCGGGTTCACCGCGTTGCCGACGTGCACCTGCGAGCCGTCCGCGTTGTCGCGGTGCTGGGCCATCGACTTGTAGGCGTCGTTGCGGCGCCGGTTGACCTCCGCGACGTCGGAGTCGCTGAGGGCGTAGTGGACGATGCGCCCGATGCTGGGCTTCTGCTCGGTCATGCTGCGTGTCCTTCCTGGACGTGGGGGCGCCAGAGCGCCTCGGTGGTGTGGATGCCGTACCGGCCGCCGTCGAGCGAGTGGTCAGCCGCCTTGATCGGGGCGTCCTCGCCCTTCTCGGCCTTGTCGGGGTCCCAGCTGTAGCCGGGGATCTCGGAGATGAAGCCCTCGCAGGACTCGTGGACCTTGAGCAGGTCGCGGGCGAACAGCGAGGACAGGGTGCGGATGCCGTCGAGGACCTCGTTCCGCGCGAGCGTGGGCGTGAGCCCGTCGTGGTGCAGCTGCTGCACGAAGCTGGCGGCCGAGGGGTCGACGACCGTCCACTCCGGCCAGATGCCCTTCGCCGCGGGGAAGTGCGGGTGCGGGAGCTCGCCGAGCCAGCCCCGGAACCGCTCGGAGTACTCGACGTCGGTCAGGGACCGGCGCTGGTGCTTGGAGTCCCAGCGCCACTCGTGGGTGAGGTACAGCCGCCGGGCGCCGTCCTGCTCCGGGTGGCCGAGGCCGAGGATCAGCGCGGCGAACGGGTTCGTGGTGCCGTAGTCGATGCCGGCGCTGAGCCAGCGGTCGATCTGCGGGAGCTCCTTGACGACGTGTCGGGCCGGGTCCCACATGTCGTACACCGCGCCCTCAGCGAGGCACCACTCGCCGAGGATGAACCGCCGGTACCACAGCCCGACGTACTGCCGCTTCAGCCGCGCCACGTACGCCGGGTCCAGGCTCGGGTTGTCGTCGAGCGTGAAGTGCCACGAGCGCAGCCCGACGTCGGCCGCGCGGAGCACGAAGTCCTTCCGCAGCCAGTGCGCCGGCCCGTCGGGGTTCGTGGTGGCGTACAGCTTGGCGCCGCGGACCGAGAGCCGGGACAGCAGCATCATCCAGAACCCGCGGGGGAGCAGCGTCGCCTCGTCGGCGTAGGCGAGCGCGATGGTCGCGCCGCGGATCTTGCTCTCCGCCTGGACGTCGTTGGCGCCGATGATGTGCACCGTGCGGCCGAGGATCGTCGCGACGCCGGCGCCGCGGGTGTGGTGGACCTGCTTGGCCAGCACCCCGAACAGCTCAGCGGACTGGAGCGGCTCGATGAGGTTCCGCTCGATCGTCTCTTTCGTCTTCCCGCAGATGACGATCATGCCGATGTCCGGGGCGACGGCGAGGGCGATGAGGAACGCCAACAGCGACGCGATCGTCTTGCCGGACCGGACGGCACCGGACCAGAGCGCGATCTGCTCGGTCTGGCCGGCCTCGACGATCGACCGGATCTGCTTCGGCGACATGACCGCCAAGATCCGGGAGAGGTCAAGCTCCGGCATCGTCCGGCGGGAGCTGGTCGTACGCGGCCTGCAGCCCGGCCGCCAGCGCGCCGAGCATGGACTTGGCGCCGTCGACACCGCCGGAGCCGGTGTCGTGCTCCTCCAGCTTCATGCTCGCGTTGGCCGCAGTGGTGCAGGCCTGCACCA
>NZ_MUMI01000031.1 GCF_002155975.1 Amycolatopsis kentuckyensis | reverse complement strand
CGCGGTCAGGCTCCCGCCGGGCACCTCGAGTCCCGCGACCCCGGCCCGCCGTTCGGCGATGCCCAGCAGGTCGGGGGGACCGGCGGGCCCGGGGACCCAGAACTCCGCGACGTGGGAGCGGAGGACCCGGCGATGCACCTCGACGAGCACGCCCGTGCCGCGGTGATCGCTCAGCGTGGGCCACAGTTCGGCGGCGAGGAAGGCGAAGTCGCAGTCGTCGGCGGGCACCCGCACGATCGGGTGCCGTTCGTCGCGGATCTCGTCGTGCACCGTCACCACGAGTCCCTCGCCCCGCCCGGAATCCCGCCGGATGAGCACGCGGCCGGCGACGGGCAGCAGCGCCCGCACCGCCGAGCACAGGCCGTGCTCGGTGGCGGCCGGCCGGCCCGGCGCGACCGGAGCTCCCACCGCACTCGCCAGCAGGCGCAGCCCGGCGGGCCCGTCGAGCGTTTCGGCACCGCCGAAGCGGAGGAACCGGCGGCACGCGGCGTCGGTGTCGCCGCTGACCCCGGCCAGGGCGAGGCCGAGGTCGTCGGCGAGGGCCAGGACCGCGCGCCCGGGGCGGTACGCGGCCAGCCGCCGCTCACCGGCCCGGGTACGGAGTTCGGCCGCCGCCCGGCCGTCGTCGAGCGCGGGCCCGGTCACGACCAGGTTGCCGGCGCTCAGCCGCCGCCCGAGCAGGTCGCCGAGGTAGCCGAGAAACGCGTCCCCGCAGCGGTGCGGCGCCAGCAGCAGGTCCTGCTCCCCGAGGACGGCCACCAGTGCGCAGCCGCATTCCGGGCCGCCCGGCTCGACGGCGATGAGGTCAGGCATCGTGGAGTCCTCAGTAGAAGGGAAGACCGTCGGGACGACCCTGCGCGATTCGCCGTGACCGGGGAGTCGCACCGGCGTCACACCGCCGCCACCCCCGCCGTCACCTGATGTGACGAGCCGGCCGGATTCCGGCGCGGCGGTGGCCGTTCCGAGCGTTCTCGAATACGCTCTGTTCCGTTGATCAATGCGACGCTCTATTGTCTGCGCACTCCGATGTCTTGAGCTACCCTCGGCCCGTGGGAGGATTTACTGGGGGAGCACAACCGCTCCCGGCCGATGCCGAACTCATCGCCCGACTGCGGGGTGGCGATGAAAGCGCGTATGCGCTGCTTCTCGACGCGTGGTCGGGAAAACTGCTGCGCGTGGCGCGATCCTTCGTCAGCACCACCGAATCGGCGCACGAGCTGGTGCAGGACACCTGGCTGGCCGTGCTGCGGGGAATCGGCGACTTCGAGGGCCGCTCGTCCTTGAAGACGTGGGTCTTCCGGATTCTCGTGAATGCCGCCAAACGGCGTAGCAGTCAAGAAAGGCGCACCATCCCCTGGAGTAGTGCGGTCCAGGCAGAGGACTTCGGGCCCACCGTCGACCCATCCCGTTTCCGCGGTTCCACCGATCCGTACCCCGGCGATTGGTGGGCCTATCCGGCTGCGTGGCCGACGCCGGAACAGGAGGCAATGGCGACGGAAATCAGAAATGAAGTGGCGTCGGCGCTGACGGAATTGCCCGAGCGGCAGCAGATCGTGCTCACGCTGCGCGACGTCGAGGGGTGCACGTCCGAAGAGGTCTGCGAAATGCTGGAGATCTCGGCGGCGAACCAGCGGGTTCTGCTGCACCGGGCGAGGGCGGCGGTCCGCCATCGGCTCGAGGACTACTTGACGCCCGCACCGGCGGCCGACGACCCGGACGCGATCGCACCGTGACGGCACACCGCCGGCCGGGCCTCCACCGCGATCCTCGTGCGCGGTGTAACGCTGCGCGACTTTCCGACACTGTATGTCTGTGGGCGCTTGCCCGCACGGCGATGCCGAGGAAGGTCGGACGGGTAGTCTGAACGGGTGGTCGACATGAAGATGATGACGTGTCAGGAACTGGTCGAGCTCGTCTCGGCCTTCCTCGACGGCGAGCTCGATCCGGCCACGGAGCGCCGCCTGGTCGACCACGTCGCCACCTGCGAAGGCTGCGGAAGCTACATCGACCAGTTCCGCCGGACGATCTCCACCCTCGGTGAACTCCCCGACGACGCGGAAGGCGTGCTGGCGCCGGAGCGCCGCAGCATGCTGCTGGCCGAGTTCCGCAAGCTCCACCCGCCCGCGGACGCGCCGGACGTAAGGGATCGGTAACCGCGCACCGGCCGTTCGTCCCGTTGAATGAAGGGGAAACGGACGAAGCGGAGGAGAACGAGATGAACCGCACCCGGCGGGTGTTCGGCCGTCCCTGGTTCATCGGCGTCCTGGTGACGGGACTCGTCGCGGTCGCCGCGGGCCTGTACTGGTTCCAGCCGTGGCAGCTCTGGGTGGACGAAACGGTGCAGGAAGCCCTGCCCCTGCCGGCCGCCCCGGCGGCGCCGACGGCCCCGGCCGCCCCGGCGGCGCCGGTGTCCTTGCCACCGCAACCGGCCGAGCCCGCCGACCTCGCGACCGGCACGCTGATCAGCCACGAGCACCGGACCAGCGGAACCGTCCGCGTCCTGCGCGCGCCCGGCGGATCACTGGTGCTGCGCCTGGAAAACCTCGAGACCAGCAGCGGCCCGGACGTCCACGTCTGGCTCACCGACGCTCCGGTGAAACCGGGCAAGGACGGCTGGACCGTCTTCGACGACGGCAAGCACCTCGACGCGGGCAAGCTCAAGGGAAACAGGGGAAACCAGAACTACCCGCTGCCCGCCGGCACCGACCTGGCCGGCTACACCAGCGTGAGCCTCTGGTGCGAACGCTTCGACGTGTCCTTCGGCGCGGCGGAGCTGGCCGGCGGTTGAGCCGGCCGCCCGCAATCCACAGTGGACGTTCCGGCGACCGCGTCACGGCGCTGGGCCGTCCATGGCCCCGAAGGCGACGGCGGACCCGTGGTGGGACCGGCGAGGAATCGTCAGGCGAGCACCCGGTCGGCGGTGAGCTTGCGCGGGGTCTCGGCGAGCAGCGCCCGCAACCGCGCCGCGGGCAGCGGGGAGCCGGGGCCGGTGGGGAGGTCGTGGAGCGGGGTACCTGAGCGGATGTCTTCGCCCAGCTGGACGAACGCGGCCCTGGCGGCGTCGGGGTCGGTGAAGTACGGCGCCGCGTAAGCGCTGGTCTCCGGCTCGAAGCGCCAGCCTTCGCTCAGGGGGCCGGCGTCGACGGTGTCGAAACCCAGCCTGCCGATCAGGTCGGCGGCGCCCGCCCGGGCCGCCGGGTCGTTGCCGGCGATGGGCAGGGCGGTGCGGTCGGCGGCGCCCGCGGGACGGGCGAGCGCGGGGATGTGGTGGTCGCTGATGTTGTTGAACGCCTTGACGAGCTTCGCGCCGGCCAGGTGTTCCTGGACGAGCTCGCTCGTGGTGGTCTTCCCCGAGTCGAGGGCCTCGATGGGCCCGTCGCGGAACGGGTAGTAGTTGATCGTGTCGAGGACGATCTTGCCCGCCAGCTCGGCGACGGGCAGCGTCCGGTAGGCGGACAGCGGGATGCTCACCACCACGTGGTCGCCCGCCCGGGCCGCTTCGCGGGGGGTTGCGGCGCGGGCCCGCTCGCCGAGTTCCGCCACCGTCCCCGCCAGCGTTTCGGGGCCGCGGGAGTTGGCCAGGACGACGTCGAAGCCCGCGGCGACCGCGAGGCGGGCGACCTTCGAGCCGATGTTGCCGCTGCCGATGAAGCCGATCGTTGCCACGGAAGTGTCTCCTCTGGACGGCGAACCGGAGCAAGTGCTCCTCCTGCTGACCGTAGCACAACCGGAGCACGTGCTCCGCCATCGCGGAGTTCGCTGTACGCTGACCGACGTGCCCCTCGCCGACCAGCCCGCCAAGCGCCGCGCCGACGCCGAGCGCAACCGCGCCGCGATCCTGGAGGCCGCCGGCGTCGTCTTCGCCGAGCTGGGTGGCGCCGTCGACGTCCGGGAGATCGCCCGGCGCAGCGGTGTCGGCATGGGCACGCTCTACCGCCACTTCCCGACCAAGGACGACCTGCTCGTCCACGTCCTGGAAGAGCAGTTCACCGCCTGGCTCACCGCCGCCCACGAGCAGGCCTCCGCCACCGAAGACCCCTGGCAGGCGCTGACCGGCTTCTTCGAGCAGATGCTCACCACCCAGGCCGGCAACCGTGCCCTCGTCGAGAGCTACGCCACCACCGGCGGCCCGACCCGCTCGTGCGCCGAGCGCTGCGCCTCCTTCATCGACGACCTGCGCACCCGCTGCCTGGCCGCCGGTCTCCTGCGGCCCGGCGTCACCACGGCCGATCTGGTCCTGCTCACCGCATCCCTGAGCCAGGCGGTCCAGCTGGCCGGCGACGGCCACCCGGGCCGGTGGCGCCGCTTGCTGCGCGTCTCGCTCGACGGCCTGCGCAGCCGCAACACCGAACCCCTGCCGTCGGCGGAGGCGTCCGGCGAGGACGGCTGACCGCACGGCCGGCGCGGCCCGCAATTCTGGGCCGGGTGAAGATGAATATCCTTCGAAGTGATGGGTGTGCCCGGAATATCACCCCGATGGGGGAGTATCGGCCCGCTTCCGGTCGGCTGAGGTTAATTTCCGGCAACGCGACCGAACCGTTATGTGCGTTGCTCGGGTCGAGTCGTATCTTTTCGGGACAGGCGATGATCGACATCGGTTGACGGAGGTTGCTGGACCCGGTCCCCGCCCGGGATGGCAGCGATCGCAGGAAACCGAAGACGTGGACGGTCGCCGCCGGTGAAACTTCGATCGCCATTCCAAAATTGTGTCGCAAGTACCGATTTCCCTTTCCGGGAAATCGGAAAAGTGTCGACGCGTGCACCGAAGGATTTGTCATGCCCGCTGCCATCAGGTCATTGTCTCCGGGGGAACGGCTCGGCGCGAACGGGTGCCGATATCTGCTTCTCCCGCCGGCCGGTGGCACTGTCGGCACGCTTCGGCACGTCGCCGGGGCGGCGGGCGGCGCCGAGGTGTGGGCCGCCGAGTACCCGGGCCGGGGCGACCGGCTGGACGTGCCGCCGCCCGCGTCGCTGGAACAGCTGGCCGAGCACCTCACCGGCGAGCTGCTCCTCCGGGATCCCGCGTGGGTGCGGCGGACCGTCGTGGCCGGGTTCAGCATGGGGGCGTTCGTCGCGGTGGAGCTGGCCCAGCGGCTGCGCACCCGCTGCGGCCCGCTGCCCGCGGCCGTGGTGGTCGTCGGGGCGCCGGCGCCGCAACGGCGGATCCGCGGGCGGTACCGGCAGCTCGGCGAGGACAGCCTGCCCGGCGTGCTGGAGGGCGAAGGGTTCGTGCCCGGGCTGGGAAACCGCGCGTCCTTCGAGGTCTGGGCGTACGCCGTGGACCTCCTGCGGCGCGACGTCGCCCTGACCACCGCGTACCGGGGCCCGGCCGGGACGCCGGTGCGGTGCCCGCTGGCCGCCCTGTGCGGCGAGGACGATCCCGTCGCCACCGACGACGCGACCGAGGCGTGGCGGGACTGGACCACCGGCGCCTTCCTCGCCGCGACGGTCCCCGGCGGCCACCTGGGGCTGCTGGCCCCCGGCCACCGCGCCGAGTTCTGGACGTGGATGCGCCGGGTCGAACGGGACGTCGTCGCGGCGGGAGCACGCGATGCCTGATCTGCCGCCGTCGGTGGTCGGGGGTGGGCGGCGCTTCGTGCCGCAGGTGGGGTGGCAGGAACTGTTCGAGCTGCGCGCGCGGGCGTTCCCCGGGCGGACGGCACTGGTGGCCGACGACGTCGCCTGGAGCTTCGGCGACCTGTGCCGGTGGAGCGCGCGGCTGGCGAACGCGTTGCGCGCGGCCGGGGCGGTGCCCGGATCGGTGGTCGCGTGCGCGATGACCCGGTCCGTGCGGGCCGTGCTCGCCCCGCTCGCCGTCGCCAAGGCGGGGGCGGTGTACCTGCCGCTGGACCCGGGACTGCCGCCCGCCCGCCGGGCGCTGATCCTCGCCGAGGTACGCCCGGCGGTGCTGCTCACCGACGCGGCCGAGCTCGCCGCCGGCGCGGACGTGGCGCTGACGCCCGAGAACTGGCGCCGCGAGCTCGCTCCCCGTCCCGAGGACGCGGACCCGGTCACCCGCCCGGGAGAGCCGGCGTACCTCGTCTACACCTCCGGCTCCACCGGGCGGCCCAAAGGGGTCGTGGTGGGGCACCGGAGCCTGGTCAACCTCTACTGCGAGCTCGCCGCCCGGCTGTTCCCGGCCGGGGGCGAGCCGCAGCGGGTGGCACACGGCCTGCCCCTGGCGTTCGACGCGTCGTGGGATCCGTTGCTGTGGCTGGTCGGCGGGCACGAAGTGCACCTGGTGCCCGAGGACGTCCGCGCCGACCCCGAGCACTACGTGCGGTTCGTCCGCGAGCGGCGGCTCGACGTGGTGGAAGCCGTCCCGGCGCAGCTCTCGGGGCTCGTCGACGCGGGCCTGCTCGCCGACGGCACCCGCCCGCGGATGCTGCTGATGGGCGGGGAAGCCGTCTCGCCGTCGTTGTGGACGCGGCTGCGCGAGACCCCCGGCCTGACGGCGGTCAACCTGTACGGCCCGACCGAATGCACGGTCTTCACGACGTTCTGCCGCGTGGCCGACCGGGAAGAGCCCGCGATCGGGCGGCCGATCGCCAACACCAGCGTCCAGGTCGTGGATCCGCGCGACCTGCGGCCGGTGCCGGTCGGGGAAGCCGGTGAGCTGCTGGTCGGCGGGGCGTCGCTCGCGCTGGGCTACTTCGGCGACGCCGCGCTGACGGCCGAGCGGTTCGGGACCCCGCCGCAGCGCTGGTACCGCACCGGCGACCGGTGCCGGTGCGAGCCCGACGGCACGCTGCGCTGGCTGGGCCGGTTCGACGACCAGGTCAAGATCCGCGGCCACCGCGTCGAGCCCGCCGAAGCCGAACACGCCCTGCTGGCGCTACCCGGCGTGCGGCAGGCCCTGGTCCGGGGCGAAAACGGCGTCCTGGTCGCCTACGTCGTCCTCGGCGCGGGACCGCCGGAAGACCTGCGTGAGCGGCTGCGCGGCACGCTGCCCGAATACCTCCTGCCCGTCGTCGTCGAAGTCGATGCCCTGCCGGTCGGGCGCACCGGCAAGATCGACCGCACCGCCACCCGGATCGCGCCGCGCCCGGCGCCGATGACCCCCGCCGAGGCGGTCGTCGCGGCCGCGTTCCGGAGCCAGCTCGGGGTGACCTCGGTGGCCCCGGGCAGCGATTTCTTCGCCCTCGGCGGGCACAGCCTCTCCGCCGCCGCGCTGGCCGCGCGGCTGCGGGCCCGCGGGGTGCCGTGTTCGCTGCGCGACGTCCTGCGCCGCCGCACCGTCGCCCGGCTCGCCGAACTCGTCCCCGACAACCCGGAAGGTGGTGCGTCATGACCGGCTACGACGTCATCGTCGTCGGCGGCGGGCCCGGTGGGTCGACCGCGGCCGGGCTGGTCGCGGCCGACGGCCACCGCGTCCTGCTGCTGGAGCGGGAGCACCTGCCGCGGTACCAGATCGGCGAATCGCTGCTCCCGGCCACCGTCCACGGCATCTGCGCGCTGCTCGGCGTGCGGGACGAGATCGAGCGCGCCGGGTTCGTCCGCAAGCGCGGCGGCGCGTTCCGCTGGGGGAGCAGCCCCGAGCCGTGGACGTTCGCCTTCGCCGCCTCGGACCGCATGGCCGGGCCGACCTCCTACGCCTACCAGGTCGAACGCACCCGCTTCGACACGATCCTGCTGCGCAACGCCCGGCGGCTCGGGGTCGACGTCCGCGAAGGGCACCGGGCGCTCGGCACGGTCGAGGACGGCGGCCGGATCACCGGCGTCCGCTACCTCGACGAGGCCGGCCGCGAACGCACCGCGACGGCCCGGTTCGTCGTCGACGCTTCGGGGCACACCAGCCGGCTGCACCACGACGTCGGCGGCACCCGCGAATACTCCCCGGACTTCCGCAACGTGGCGCTCTTCGGGTACTTCCGCGGCGGCGCCCGGCTGCCCGAACCGGACGCGGGCAACATCCTCTGCGTCGCCTTCGACGCCGGCTGGTTCTGGTACATCCCGCTGTCGGCCACCCTGACCAGCGTCGGCGCGGTCGTCCGGCAGGAGTGCGCGGCCCGCGTGCAAGGCGACCAGCAGACGGCGTTCCGCGGCTTGATCGGCGACTGCCCGCTGATCGCGGAGTTCCTCCGGGACGCCCGGCCCGCCACCGAAGCACCGTACGACCGGCTGCGGGTGCGCAAGGACTACTCCTACGACCGGACTTCGCTGCACTGCCCGGGCATGGTGCTGGTCGGCGACGCCGCCTGCTTCATCGACCCGGTCTTCTCCTCCGGCGTCCACCTGGCCACCTACAGCGCGCTGCTGGCCGCCCGGTCGATCAACAGCACCCTGGCCGGCCTGGTGCCCGAAGACCGGTGCTTCGCCGAGTTCGAAGCCCGCTACCGCCGCGAGTTCGGGGTGTTCCGGGACTTCCTGCGCGGCTTCTACCGGCTCGAGTCCGACCAGCGGTCCTACTTCCGGTACGCCAACCACGTCACCGGCCACGACGGCGACGACCGCGCGGCGTTCGCCGACCTCGTCGGCGGGGTGTCGTCCGGGGACTTCGACGCCTTCGGGGACGTCCTCGCCGAAGGCGCGCAACTGCAGCTGCGCGGCCTGCTCGGGGCCGACGCCGGCGAGGAGCCGCCGATGTTCCCCGGCGGCCTGGTGTCCACTCCGGACGGACGGCGGTGGCAGGTGCCCGATGCCTGAGCTCGCGATCCTGCTCGCCGCGTTCGCCGTGGTGCTCGGGCTGGCCCGGCTCGCCGGGGCGGCCGCGGTCCGGCTCGGCCAGCCGGCGGTGTTCGGGGAGATCCTGTGCGGGGTGGCCCTCGCCCCGGGCCTGCGCCTGCTCCCGGCGTCGGCCGGTCTCGCGCTCACCGCGCTCGCCCAGCTCGGCCTGGTGCTGTTCCTCTTCGCCGCCGGTGCCCACCTGGCGCCGTCGATGACCCGCCTCCGGCTGAAATCGGCGGTGGTCCCGGCCGCCGGGGCCACCCTCGTGCCGTTCGCGCTGGGAGCGGTGCTGGCGGTGTGGCTGGCCCAGCGGCACGCCCCGGCCGGCTCCGGAGCCTTCGTCATCGTCGTCGCGGCCGCGATGGCGGTGACGGCGTTGCCCGTGCTGGCCCGGATCCTCGCCGAACGCGGCCTGCTGGACGCGGTCGCCGGGCAGCGTGCCCTCAGCGCGGCCGCCGTCTCCGACGTCGCCGCGTGGACGGCGCTCGCGGTCGCCGCCGCGTCCCGGCACGGCTGGTCCGCGACTTCGGCGTGGCCGGTCCTGGCCGCGCTCGTGGTCGTGCCGTGGTTCGCTCTCGAGGGGTTCCGCCGCTGGGCCGCCCGGCTGTCCCGGCCGTCGGCGACGGCGGTGCTGGCCGGGCTGGCCTGCGCGGCCGCGGCGGGCACCGAGGCCGCCGGCCTGCACCCGGCGATCGGCGCCTTCTTCGCGGGCATCGTCGTCGGCCACGCCGTCCCGGCGCTCGATCCCGCCGCGCTGCTCGCGCCGGCCGGCTCGCTGCTGGTGCCGCTGTACTTCGTGCTCGTCGGGCGGTCGGTCGACCTGCGCCTGCTCGACGCGGGGCTGGCCGCGGACATCGCCGCGGTCGTCGGCGTCGCCGTGGTCGGGAAGCTCGGCGGCGCGTACCTCGGGGCACGCTGCGGCGGGCTGGACCCGCACCCGGCCGGGGTGTTCGCGGTCCTGATGAACACCCGCGGCATCACCGAAATCGTGTTCGCCGGCATCGGCCTGAGCCTGGGCCTCGTCGACGGCGCGCTCTACACCGCGATGGTCGTGATGGCGCTGGTGACCACGGCGATGACCGGCCCGCTGCTCACCCGGCTGTCCCGGCAACGCGAAGGAGTCTGACATGCCCGCCTACCCACCGGAACCGTGGCGCGTCAAGATGGTCGAGCCGCTGCGGGCCACCACCCGCGAAGACCGGGAAGCGGCGTTGCGCGCCGCGGGCTGGAACCCGTGCCTGCTGCGCGCGGAGGACGTCTACGTGGACCTGTTCACCGACTCCGGCACGAACGCGATGTCGGACCGGCAGTGGTCGGCGCTGCTGCGCGGCGACGAAGCCTACGCCGGGGCCCGCAGCTTCTACGTCTTCGAGCAGGCCGTGCGCAGCTTCTACGGCTACGAGCACGTGATCCCGGTGCACCAGGGCCGCGGCGGCGAGAACATCCTGTCCCGCTGCCTGATCCGGCCGGGCACCCACGTCCCCGGCAACATGTACTTCCCCAGCACGCGCGCCCACCAGGAACTGAACGGGGCGGCCTTCCACGACGTCATCGTCGACGAAGCCCACGACCCGGAGTCGGCGTACCCGTTCAAGGGCGACGTCGACCTCGGGAAACTGAAGGCCGTGATCGAGGAGTTCGGGGCGGCGGCGATCCCGTACGTTTCGCTCGCCGCGACGGTCAACATGGCGGGCGGGCAGCCGATCAGCGTCGCGAACCTGACCGAAACGTGCGAACTGGCGCACGCGCACGGGATCCCGGTGTTCCTCGACACCGCCCGCGCGGTGGAGAACGCCTGGTTCGTCAAGCAGCGCGAGCCCGGCTGGGCCGCGCGGACGGTGGCGGACATCCTGCGCGCGCTGTGCGCCCCGACCGACGGCGCGGTGATGTCCGCCAAGAAGGACTCGCTGGCCAACATCGGCGGCTGGCTCGCGCTGCGCGATCCCGCGCTGGCCGAGCAGGCCCGCGGGCTCGTGGTGCTGTACGAAGGCCTGCACACCTACGGCGGAATGGCCGGCCGCGACATGGAAGCCATCGCGGCGGGCATCGCGGAGTCGGTCGACGAAGACCACATCCGCGCCCGCGTGGCCCAGGTCGGCTACCTCGGCGAACGGCTCGCCGACGCGGGCGTGCCGGTGGTGCGCCCGTTCGGCGGGCACTGCGTCTGCATCGACGCGGCGGCCGCGCTCCCGCACCTGCCGCGCGCGGAGTTCCCCGCCCAGACGCTGGCCTGCGCGACGTACCTCCAGGCCGGGGTGCGGGGAGTCGAGCGCGGCGCCGTGACGGCCGGCCGCGACCCGGTCACCGGCGAGAACCGCTTGCCGCGCCTGGAACTGCTGCGCTTGGCCATCCCGCGCCGCGTGTACACCCGGGCCCACATCGACCTGGTCGCCGACGCGGTGGTCGCCGTCCACCGCGACCGCGACCGGATCGCCTGCGGGCTGCGGTTCGCGACGGAACCGGCGCACCTGCGGTTCTTCCAGGCGCGGTTCAGCCCGGTGTCCGGGTCGAGCATCTTCGGGTGAGGTACGGGCGGCGGCTCCCCGACCTTCAGCGGCCCGCCAGCACCCGGCGGACCTCGTCCGCGCCCAGCACCACGGGAGTGCGCAGGGAGCCGACCTCACCGATCTCGATCTCGACCACGTCGCCCGGCCGCAGCCCGAGATCGAGCCCCGGCACGACGGACGTGCCCGTCGAGAGCACGGCGCCGTCGGGGAAGTCGTTGTCCCGCCACAGGTACTCGACCAGCCCGGCCGGATCGCGGTTCAGCTGGGCGGTGTTGGCTTCCCCGGCGAACACCTCGTCCCCGTCGCGCAGGATGCGCATGCGGAGGCCGAGCGACAGCGGGTCCGGCACCTCCCACGCCGGCCGCACCCGCGCCGCCACCGCGCACGCACCGGTGTAGATCTTGGCCTGGGGCAGGTACAGCGGGTTCTCGCCTTCGATGCTGCGGGAGCTGACGTCGTCGACCACGACGTACCCGGCGGTCTCCCCGCCGCTCGTCAGCAGCAGGCCCAGTTCCGGCTCCGGCACGTTGTTGGCGGAATCGGCGCGGATGGCGATCGGCTCGCCGTCGGTGACCACGCGCCACGCGGCCGACTTGAAGAACAACTCCGGCCGCTGCGCGCGGTACACCCGCGCGTAGACGTCTTCGTCGGCGCTCTCCTCGCGGCGGGCCTCCTCGGACCGCAGGTAGGTCACCCCGGCGGCCCACACCTCCATCCGCCCGTCCAGCGGCGGCAGCAGGCGCACCCCGGCCGGGGACACCGGCTCCCCGGCCGCCTCGGCCAGCTCGCGGATCTCCGCCACGGGCCGGCGCAGCAGGTCACCCATCGACGTCACCGCGAGCGGCCGCAGCTGCTCGCCGGTGAGCAGGCCGACCTGGCCGCGGCCGGTTCCGTCGGCGAACCGCACCAGGTGGCTCATCCCGGACCTCCTCGTTCGTGTCGAACCTACGGAGTAGGGAGCGCGCCGGTCAACGAATGCCCGGCTTCGGCTTCAAGCGCCCGTTGGCGGCCGCGGCCGGATCCTGATTGACTCCGTCCGCAAGCACTGGCCCGATCTCGGGAGGACGTATGCCGGTCTCGAAGGCCCACGCGAACTGGAACGGCGACATCCCCACCGGTTCCGGGGAGTTCACCGCGGGCGGCGGGAGCATCCGCGGGGGCGTGACCTACAAGTCCCGCTTCGAGGACGGACCGGGGGCCAACCCGGAGCAGCTCATCGCCGCGGCCCACGCCACGTGCTTTTCGATGGCGCTCGCCAGCATCCTCGCCGGAGCCGGGTTCCCGGCCGAATCGGTCGAAACCGACGCCGCGGTGACGTTGCGGCCGGTCGACGGCGTGCCGACGATCTTGAAGGTCGAGCTGACCACGCAGGGCCGCGTCGCCGGTGTCGACGAGGCGCAGTTCCGCGAGTTCGCCGCGCAGGCGAAGGCGAACTGCGCGGTCAGCCGCGCGCTGGCCGGGGTCCCGGAGATCACCCTGCAGGCGACCCTCGCCGGCTGAGGGAGCACGCCCTCCGCGGCCCCGGAACGCTGCGGAAGTCCGCCCCGGGCTCCGGCGGTTACTGCTGCTGGACGCCGGCGAGCACGGCGTCCAGGCTCGGGAGCCACCGCCGCTGCGGGTCCGGCGGGACGAGCCACTCCGTTCCCGGCGCGCCGCGTCGCGGATCGAGCGGCAGGGGCAGCAGCGCGCCCCACGCGAGCACGTCGACCGCCCGGGGGAGGGCCGACTGCGGCGGAATGAGCCCGTCGGTTTCCGCCAGGATCGCGACCCGTTGCCCGTGTGGTGTCGGCAAGCCCACGGCCGGGCCCTGGCAGCCGGCGGCGGCGAGCCGCGCCAGCACCGGCGCGGCGTTCATCTTCGGCAGCGTCGCGGCGCAGATCCCGTTCTCGAGAGACAGGAACGGCTGGCTCCCGCGCCACTTCACCGACCAGCCGAAGAGCTGCCGGTACACGGCGTCGGCCCGCTCGCGGGGCGAGACCGGCGGCGGGCCGGCCTCGATCGGCTGCAGGTGCTGGTCGAGCGACATCGTCGGCGCCTTCCGCTCGGGGTCGGGGTGCCAGGTTAGCGGCACTCAGTGCCACTAGCAACCCGGCTGCTACTTTCCCGGCATGACCGATGCATCCCGCCGCCTGCCCGCCACCAGGGCCGGAGCGACCCCCGCGGGCCGGCGGCGGCTGCGGCGCGCGCTGGCCGCGGCGGCCGTGGACCTGTTCGCGGCGAACGGCTACGAGGCCACGACGGTGGACGAGATCGCGGCCGCGGCCGGCGTGGGCCGCCGCACGTTCTTCCGGTACTTCGAAACCAAGGACGACGTGCTCTTCGCCAACCACGACGAGATCGTGGCCGAGATGGAAGAGGTGTTCGCGGCCGCGGACCCGGCCCGCGATCCGGTCGAGGTGGCGTGCGCGGCGGTCGAGCTGGTCCTGGACGCCTACGCCGACGACCTCGACGTCTCGCTCAAGCGCTTCGCGTTGACCCGCGCCGTGCCGTCCCTGCGTGACAAGGAAGTCGCCACCGTCGACCGTTACCAGCGCGTTCTCTCGCGGTACCTGCAGGCTCGGTTCGAGGACCAGGGCAACGAGACGGCGAGCCTGCGCGCGGCCGTGATCGCGGCAGCGATCGCCGCGGCCAACAACCACGTGCTCCGCCGCTGGCTGCGCAGCGGCGGAACGGGCGACATCAAGGCCGACGCGGCCGAGGCTTTCGCGCTGGTCGTCGACGCGTTCCGGCCGACCGCGCCCGGCGACGTCGCCACGGTGGTCGCCGTGCTGACGACGGCGACACCGCTGCAGCAAGTCCTCACCGAAGTCCGCGCCGCCCTCGGCGACCGGCCCGTTTCCTGACCGCTATGGCACTGAGTGCCAGATTCAGTCCTGCGTGGTTTCGGTGGGCAGCTCCGGGGGTGCCTGCAGATCGTGGGCGCGGAACAGGACGGCGTGCTCGACGCCCATGGCCTTGCCGCTCATCGCGGCGAACTGCGGGATGAACTCGGCGGGCGCCGGGTGGTCCGGGAGTGCGGCCAGGTACGCGGCGTGTGCCTCCAGTGAGGCGACGCCGCGGCGCAGTGGTTCGCCGGTGACGTCGACGCCGTGGGTCGCGTCGGTCATGCCGGGGGTGAGGTACCAGCGGGCGGAGTGCGGTTCGAGGCCTTCGCCGTCGATCTGCTCGGGGAAGACCCACCGGTTGCCGGCGTCGCGGATCGCGTCGAGCGTGGCGAGGCCGGCCGCGCGGTGGTCGGCCTGGTCGAAGCCCCAGGGCGCCTCGACCGCGAAGCTGGTGCCGTAGACGACGTCGGGCTGGAACCGGCGGATCTCCCGGCAGATGTCGCGGCGCAGGTCGAGGCCGTAGACGAGCACGCCGTCCGGGTGTTCGAGGATGGTCAGGTGCTCGACCCCGACCACGGCACAGGCGGCCTGCTGCTCGGCGACGCGCAGCCGCGCGGTCTCCTCGGGCGGGTTGGGCATGCCGGCCTCGCCGCGGGTGAGCAGGAGGTAGCCGACCTCGATGCCGCGTGCGGTCCACCGGGCGACGGCCGCGGAGGTGCCGTATTCCATGTCGTCGGGGTGCGCGACGACGCAGAGCACGCGACGGAAGGATTCCTCGGGCAGAGCTGGCAGGGTCATGCCGGACATCCTGCCCCATTCCGGGCCCGCCGACCGCGATTCGGGTGCCCCGGCCGGTCGACGCCGCGCTTCGCCTCCCGCGGCGCCTGGTTCGGACTCCTCGTAGGCCGATCGAGTGAATTTGAAGTTTCAATTTCTTACCCTAGGTAACAATGGTGAGTCAGTCGCTCACCGCGATCACCAGCGGAAATGATCGTGAACCCCGTCGGGCGAGTCCGTTTCGTGACCGGAAGCGGCTTTCCGGCCCTGTTACGCGCGGGATCCGGGAGGCGACGAAGGCCGCAGAGCGTGACGCGTTCGGTTGCGTCGCCGCTGGACTGAAAGAGGCCATTCGTGTCTTACGCCCCCATGCCGCCGTCGGCGCCGATGCCGGTTGTGAACCAGTACAAGAACGGCCTCGGCACGGCCGGGTTCGTGCTCGGCCTGGTCGGCCTGATCTTCGCGTTCATCCCGATCATCGGGGTCATCGCTTGGCCGATGGTGATCCTCGGGCTGATCTTCGGCATCGTCGGGACGTTGCGGGCCAACCGCGGCCAGGCGAGCAACAAGGGGCTCGCGATCACCGCCGTCGTGCTGTCGGCGATCGGGCTGGTCATCTGCGTGCTCTGGACCGCGGCCTTCGGCAAGGCGGTCAACGACGCCGCGAACGGCCTGCCGACGGCGTCCGCGCCGCCTGCTGTCGCGGACGTCGGATCCCAGCCCGCGGCGGCGGCGCCCACCGCGGCCGCGTCGGCCAAGCACACTGTCGTCCTGGAGGCCACGACCGCGGCGAAGTCCAATCTGCAGTGGAGCAGCGGGTTCACCGAGAACTCCCAGGAGGTGCTCGAGAAGGGCAAGGCCTGGAGCCACACCCTCACGATGGACGACCTGGTGTTCACCTCGGTCAGCGCCACCCCGGTCGAGTTCAAGATGGGCAGCAAGGACAACACCTGCAAGATCACCGTCGACGGCAAGGTCGTCGTCGAGCAGCACAACAGCATCGGCGCCATCTGCACCTACCAGCCCTGAACCCCCGGGTCGTGCGGCCGGCACCCCGATCGGGCGCCGGCCGCAGCGGGCTAGCGAGTGGTGACGCGGTGGGCCAATGCCTCGTTCATGGCGCGGAACTGGGGCAGCGTGTTGTCGTGCAGCTGCCCCCGGAAGAACGGCACCAGGACACCCGAGAAGCGTTCGGACTGGACGAGCCTGACCCGGCCGGCCTGCACCGGCTCGATCACGAAGGAGTGCTCGCCGTCGAAGACGGCGCCCGGGCCGAGTTCGCCCAGCCAGCGCAGCTCACGGCCGGGCGTCACGGTCTGCACCGTGGGGGTGAACGTGGTTTCCCCGGTGGCGTCGCGCATGGTGTTGGTCAGGGTGGCGCCGACCTGCACGGTGCCGCTGGAGGAGACGATGAAGGGGTTCCATTCCGGGTACGCGTCCAGGTCGGTCAGCACCGACCACACCTCGTCCGGCGTGGCGTCGATCTCGATCGAGGCGCTGAGGGTGTACGGAACGGCGTTGCTCCAGACCGCGTATCCGGTGAGGGTGGCCAGCGCCAGGATCACCGCCGTGAGAAAGCGCTTTCGCTTCGGCTTCTTCTCGCGTCCCTGCGGCTGGGCGGGGTGCTCGGTGAGGGTCATCGTTGCTCCTTTGTGGACATGGCGCCGTCGAGGGCGGCGCCGACGAGGCGTTCGAGGTAGCTGTCGTCGACCGGCGCGCCGGTGATGAGCACGCGGTAGTAGAGGGCCCCGGCCAGCTGGTCGAGCAGCAGCACGGGATCGGTGTCGGCCCGCAGTTCGCCGCGCTGGGTGGCGCGTTCGACGAGTTCGACGGCGAGCCTGATTCGCCGCGCGTACAGGCCGCGCATGGCCTGCCCGACGTCGGCGTGCCGGGCCGCGGCCGCCACGAGTTCCGCGACGATGCCGGCGGACGGGTCGCCGTCGTGCGCCGGCCGCCCGGCCCGCCGCACGCTGTCCAGCGCGGCGGCGATCTGCTTGAGGTAGGCACCCAGGTCGGCGCGCACGTCACCGGTGTCGGTAACCGGCACGTCGCGGTCGAGCATGTCGGCGTAGACGGCGATGGCGAGGTGATCCTTCGTCGGCCAGCGCCGGTAAAGCGTGGTCTTGGCAACCCCGGCGCGCTGGGCCACCTCGTCGATGGCCAGTCCGGCGTAGCCGGCGGTGAGCAGCGCCTGCCGGGCGGCTTGGAGGATGCGTCGGTCCGCGTCGCTGTCGCGGGGCCGGCCGCGGGAGAGGTTCATCGGTTCCCCTATTTACGATACTAGCGTGTCGTAAATACGGTAGCCGGTCGGCACGCCTTTACGCAACTCAAGTTTCGAAAACGGTCAGCCCCGCCGAACGCCTCCGGCCGCGGTCACGGCCAGCGCGCCGAGCAGGGCGAGCACCGCGGCGGGTGCCAGGACCGCCCAGGGCGCACGCTCCGCGTACGGGTGGTTCTCGGCGATCAGCAGGCCCCACTCGGGCGACGGCGGCTGGGCACCCAGGCCCAAGAAGCCCAGTGCGGCCAACGCCAAGGCGATTCCCGGCAGCCGCAGCATGGCGTGGCGGGTCACCGGCCGCAGGACCGCCGGGAGCAGTCGGCGGCGCAGCAGGTACCACTCCCCGGCACCCAGCGCGCGGGTGGCGAGCAGGAGGGTGGTGGCACGTTCCTGCTGCAGCAGGGCTGCGGTCTGGGTGGCCAGCGGGGCCCAGCCGACGGCGGCCACCGCCAGCGCGGGCGTCCACGGGCCGCTGCCCGCGATGCCGGTGACCAGGACGCCGGCCAGGACCGGTGGTACGGCGTTGACCAGCTCGGCCAGTGGCCCGGACACCCGGGGCAGGAATCCGAGCAGCACCCCCACGGCGAGGGTGGCCGCGCTGACGGCGAGGGCCACGGCCGAGGTGCTGATCGCGCCGTGGCCGATCCGGGCGAGGACGTCGCGCCCGAGCGCGTCGGCGCCGAACGGCAGTGCCGGGGACGGCGGCCGGAGCCGGGCAGCCGGGTCCACCGTGAACGGGTCGCGCAGCAGGCCGAGGCAGATGATGGCGAGCAGCAGCGTCCCGTACGCCGCGGGCAGCAGCCGGGACGCGGGTTCGGCGGGCCCGCTCAGGGATGGCAGCTCGCGGTCCCGCAACGCCGGCCCGATCAGCAGCCCGGCAACCCGGCGGGTCAGCACCCCGGCCGCCGCGGCGAGCGCGAGGAGGACGAGCGTGCCGGCCTGCAGGACGGGCAGGTCCTGGGCGAGCGCGGCGTCCAGGGTCGTCCGGCCGAGGCCGGGAACGTCGAACAGCTTCTCCACCGCGACGGCACCGCCGGTCAGCCCGACCGCGAACAGGCCGACGTTGGGCAACAGCGCGGGCACACTGCGCCGGACTGCCTGCCGGGCAAGGCATCCCGGCGGCATGCCGCAGGCGGTGGCGGTCAGCGTCCACGGCTCGGCGAACGCGCCGGACAGCAGGTCGTCGAGCAGCCGGCCGAGCACCGCGCCGGCGGGCAGGCCCAGCGCCAGCGCCGGCAGCACCATCCACTGTGGCCCGTACCAGCCCAGCGCCGGCAGCCAGCCCAGCTGGACGCCGACGACGGTGACCAGCACCGAGCCGACGAGGAACTCGGGCAGCGCGGCCAGCACTGCCGCCCCGCTGCCGCCGGCCCCGCGGCCGCCCAGGCGGCGCCGCGGACCGAGCCACAGCGTGCGGGCGCACACCACCGCGGCCGTGCCCACGGCGACCGCCAGCGCGGCGGCCATCAGCAGCAGCGAGACGCCGAGCGCCGGCAGGACGGACGGCAGCACTTCGGTACCGGACACCCACGACCGGCCCGCGTCCCCGTGCACCAGCCCGCCGAACCACCGCCCGAGCGACCGCAGCGGGCCGTCCCCCAGCCCGAGCTCGTCCCGGACGGCCTGCAGCGCCTCCCGGGTGGGATCGCCGTCCGCCGAGCGCGCCTTGAGCACGGTCAACGCCGGGTCGGTCCCCGAAAGCCACGGCAGCACGCCGATCGCGCACACCAGAGCGGCCGTCAGCACGAGCCGCCACAGCGACGTCAGCCCGCCGTCCCGCGCCTCCGTGCGCAGGACGGCCCGGCCGATCGTGCCGAGGTTCCGTGCGGGGCCGGGCGCTCCCGCGCTCAGCGGTGGGTCCCCGTGCCGACCATGGCCCGTTCGAACGGGTCCGGCACCGTGCCCTCGACCGCCGGGCCGGTTCCCACGGCCACCTTCAGGCTCACCAGCGGGATCACCGCGTCCGTGGCGAGCACGGCCGCCTCGGCCGCCATGACCGCGTCCTGCCGCCGCGCGGGATCGGCGAGCGGCTGCGCGGCGGCGACCGCCTCGTCGACCTTGCCGTCGCAGACCCGGGACAGGTTGTAGCTGCCGGCGCAGGTGAAGTCGCTGGCGAGGACGGTGACCGGGTCCCCGGTCTCCAGCAGCACGTTGCGGGAGGTGACGACGGCGTCGAACTTTCCGGCCAGCGCGTCGCCGTCCAGGCGCGCCGGGGGGAGGACGACCAGTTCCACCGTGAAGCCGGCCTTTTCGAGCTGCTGGTGCAGCACCTGGGCGACCTCGGGCAGTTCGGGACGGCTGCTGTGGGTGGCGATGGTGATGGCCGCGCCGGCCGGGTGCGCCGCCTTCGCCCGGCCCTGCGGCGCGACCCGCTTGGCCGCGGCCCAGGGCAGCGCGGGCCCGAAGATGCCCTGGCCGGGCTCCGCATTGCCCTCGTAGACGTTCTTCGCCAGGACCGAAGTGTCGAGGGCCTCCCGCGCGGCCGCCCGCAGGGCCGGGTCGGCGAACGGGCCGGACTTCGTGTTCAGGTACAGGGCGGTGGTGCGCGGGGTGGCTTTCACCTGGACCAGCCGCTCGTCCAGCGCGGCGAGCTGGGCGACCGGCAGGGCTTCGACGATGTCGGCCTGGCCGGTGCGCAGCGCGTTGGCGCGGGCGGTGCCGTCGGCGACGAACGCCGCGTCGATGCCCGCCGACCGGGCGCGGCCGTCCCGGTAGCCGTCGAATCGGTCCAAAGTGGCCGCGGTGGTGCCGGTGGTTCCCTTGAGGACGAATGGTCCCGTCGCGGTGCCCACCGGGTTCACGGTGTCCTGCTTCGCGTACGCCTTCGGGGAGAACACCGCCAGGGCGGGGTTGGACAGCCGCAGCGGGAGCGCGGGGTCGGGCGTTCCGGTCCCGACCCGCACCTGCTTGCCGCCCACGGCCACCGCGGTCAGCTGCACCCCGGCCAGCGCCGGCGGCACCGGCTCGACCCGCGTCGCCCGGGTCAGGGCGGTCACGACGGCGGCCGCGGTGACCGGGTCACCGTCCTGGAACCGCGCGTCCCGCAGGGTGAACAGCCACCCACGGCCGCCGTCCTCGGCACTCCAGGACGCGGCGAGCGCCGGCGCCGCGGTGCCGTCCGCGGCCAGCCGCGTCAGGCCTTCCGCGACACCCAGGCGGGACAGGAGGTAGCCGTCCGGCCCGTACGGGGAGAAGTTCTGTGTCGGGGGGAAAGCCAGGGCCACCCGCAGCCGCGCACCGTCCGAAGATCCGGCCGGGGACGTGCCGGCTCCGCCGGCCGGGGCGAAGCAGCCCGACACGAGCGGAGCCAACAGCAGGCAGGTGACCAGCAGGCGGCGGTGGGTGTTCATGGTCCTCGCTTCATCGTGACAGGGTCCGCTGCGAGTAAAACTACATGAAAACCACTTTCATTAAATGTGCCGAAGATCTCTCAGAAGGCGGTGTAGCCGCCGTCGACGGGCAGGACCGCTCCGGTGATGTAGGAGGACTCGGGGGAGGCGAGGAAGAGGACGGCGTCGGCGATCTCCCCGGGCGTGGCAAGGCGTTTGAGGGGGATCTGGTCTTCGCGCTGCCGGCGGTACGCGTCAGGGTCGGCTCTGCGCCGGAACGACGCTTCGATGACCGGGGTGGCGGTCAGGCCCGGCGCGACGACGTTGACCCGGATGTTGCGCGGGGCCCATTCGATCGCCGCGCCCTTGGCCAGCATGATCAGGCCGCCCTTGGCGGCGGAGTACAGGACCTCCTCGGGCTTGCCGACGATGCCGAGCCGGGAGCCGACGCAGACGAACGACCCTCCCGTCGCGGGCATCAGCGGGGCGAAGTGCTTCATCACCAGGAACGCGCTGAGCAGGTTGCTGTGGAGGACGTTCTTCGCGTCGTCGTAGGTCATCTCGGTGAGCGGGCCGCCGGCCTGCAGGCCGTGGTTGAGGACGACGACGTCCACCGTGCCGGACGACTCGGCGGCCCGCTGGGCGAGCTCGACGACGAACGCTTCGTCGTTGAGGTCTCCGGGGACGTACCGGTCGCCGGGCCGGGCGGTGTCGAGCCGTTCCCGTCGGCTGGTGAGCAGCAGTTGCGCGCCTTCGCGGCGGAAGCGCGTGCACACCGCCTCCCCGATGCCGCTGCCGGCCCCGGTCACGAGGGCGGTGCGCTTTTCCAGTCTCATGGGGACACTCCGTTCGCGGTGGCCGGTCAGCTGAGGAAGCCGCGGGCCTCGACCGGCCACCGCCGCAGCGACGTGCCGGTGCGGTCGGTGACGATCAGCTCTTCGAAATTGACCACGACCGGGCAGACGTGGTTGGGCACCACGGGGACCACGGTGCCGACCGGCGGGCGGGCCGCGCCGCCGGGCACCGCGAGAAAACCGTGGTACTCGTTGAGCTTCGAGAGAACGGCCGTCGTGCCGAGGACGGCACCGTAGCCGCGCTCGGGGCTGCCTTCGCGGCCGAGGGCCTTGGTGCCCGTGTCGACGATGACCTGACCCGGGACCCAGTCGCTGACCACTGTGGCGGCGACGAACAGGGCGATCTGCTCGTTCGTGCACGCCCCGAGCCGGCGGTTGTCCAGATCGCCGAAGACGTACTCGCCGGGCCGGATCTCGGTGATCAGGTCGCCGGTCGAGAACGCCACCGTGGGGGTGGAACCGGCGCTGACCACCTCGGCGGCGATCCCGGCCGCGCCGAAACTCCGCACCGCGGTGACGAGCGCGGCCTCCTGGTCCCGCGCGGCGCGCTCGCGAGCGTCCGGGCCCGCACTGCCGTGGCCCGGGTAGGTGAAGACGCCCACCGGCACGAGACCGCGCTTCCGGGCGGCGAGGGCGAGGTCGCCCGCCAGTTCGGGAGGTGCCCCGGAGCGCCGGGCGCCGCAGTCGACCTCGACCACGACCTGCAGCCGGTCCGGTGCGCCTGCCATCGCGTCGGCGAGGGCGTCGATCGCCGCGGGGTTGTCGACGCCGACCCGCAGTCGGGCGGTGCCGGCGAGCCGGCGGATCCGGGCGCCCTTCGTGCCCGCGGGCCAGACAGGGTAGGCGAGGAAGATGTCGGTGAACCCGGCCGCCGCGAAGACCTCGGCCTCGCCGACGTTCCCGGCGGTGATCCCGACGGCCCCCGCGGCGAGCTGGAGCCGCCCGATCTCCGGGCACTTGTGCGTCTTGACGTGCGGCCGGACGTCGAGGTCGTGCTGGGCGGCGAAGCCCTGCATGCGGTCGATGTTGTCCTGCAGGACGTCGGCCAGCACGATCGGCGCGGGGGTGTCGATCCGCTCGAGGAGGCCGTCGAGCGCGCGCCGGAGCCGGCTCACGGTGCGCCCGCCAAATTCGCCGCCAGGCCGAGGGCGCGGAGCCGGTCCGCCGCCGAACCGGGGCCGGTCACGGGCGCGGCAGGCCGAACAGCACCGGCAGGTCGGCGATGTCGGTGATCCGCTCGTAGCCGAGCCAGTGCTCGTCCTGCTCGAAGCCGCGGTCGACGTACACCTTGCGCTCGATGCCCAGCGCGGCCGCGGGACGCAGGTCGTACTTGGGGCTCGCCGAGACGTGCACGAGCTCGTCCGGGGTCACCCCGAGCTTGTCGAAGGTGTACTCGAACGCGGCGAGGCGGGGCTTGTAGACGCCCATCTGCTCGGCGGTGATCACGACCTCGAACGGAGCCTGGAGGTTCTCCACCAGGCGGGTCGCGTGCGCGTTGTCGGTGTTCGTCACGATCACCAGCGGAACGGCTTCCGCCAGGCGCCGCAGGGCCGCGGTGACGCCGGGGTAGGGGACCCAGGCCGGGATCTCCTCGTACACGGCCTCGGCGTCGCTTTCCCGGTACTCCAGGCCGAACCGGCGCATCGTCCGCTCCAGCGAGTGGGCGACGACGCGGTGGAAGGGCTGCCATGCGCCCAGGCATTCGTCGATCCGGTAGGCGTTGCCGGTGCGGAGGAAGTCGTCGGCGACCTCCGGCGGGAGGCGGTCGCCGAGGACCCGGCGGATCGCGTCGTTGATGCGGAAGTGGATCAGCGTCCCGTTCATGTCGAACGTGACGAACTTCGGCTTGCGGTCGAATGCCACGGAGGCCTCCAGGGGTGATCCGAAGGAGAGGCGGAAGGGCTGCTGAGCGACGAGTATCGACGCGCGGTCGTCAACTGTCAACAGTTTACGACAAGCCGGTAGCTGTCCGTCCGCCGTTCCGGGGTCGCTATGGTCGTGCGGTGACGAGCAACCCGACATCGCGCGACTACAACAAGGCCTCGGTGCTCGAGGTGGTCGTCTCCCGGGCCCCCTTGACACGCAACGAGGTCATCGAACTCACCGGCCTGAGCAAGGCCACGGTGTCGCGGGCGGTGGAAGAACTCCGCGCGGACGGTTTCGTGGCCGACGGCGGGGTCGACGCCGTCGCCGGCCGGGGGCGGCGCTCGACGTACCTGGACGTTCCCGGCACTGCCGGGCACGTGGCCGGGATCAGTTTCGGTGTGCAGACCACCGGCGTCCTGGTCGCCGATCTGCGGGGTCGCGAGGTGCACCACGTGGTCGTCCCGACCCCGAACCACGACGAGGTCGGCGCCGCCGCCGAGTGGCTGGCCGGCCTGATCGGGGAAGCCGCCGCAACCGCGCAGGGCCCCTTGCGCCAGATCGTCGTCGCGGTCCCCGGCCGGGTCCGCGACGGCGCGGAGATCTTCAGCCCGGCGCGGTCGGTGAAGATCTTCACCGGTCCCGGCCTCCAGCGCGCCATCGCGGAGCTGGTGGCGGCTCCCGTGCTCCTCGACAGCGACGCCAACGCGTCCTTGCTGGCGATCCTGGCCGAGGACAGCGGCATCCGGAACGCCGCGCTCTTCAACGTCAGCAGCGTGCTGAACTTCGCCGGGTGCACCGAGCACGAACTGGTCCGGGGGCGCACGCCGGCGTTCGGCGGGATCGGGGTCCTCTGCGCCGGAGCCGGCCAGGAGACGCTCGACGGACTGATGAGCGCGCGCGGGCTGCTCAAGTTCGCCCGGGGCCGGGGCCTCGACCTGAAGCGCGTGGAGGATCTCTGGCGAGGGCAGCGGGACGACGAAGCCCGCGCCGGGGTCCTGGACGCGTTCACCACGGCGATCGTGACCGCCGTCAGCGCGGTCGCGGTGACGCTGGACCCGGAGACGGTCTACTTCGCGGGCCGGTTGTGCCCGCTCGTCGAGGAGGTGCTCGCCGAGGTGCGCAGCCGCCTCGACCGGATCCTCCCGGCGGCGCCCGAGGTCAAGACCGTGAAGCAGGTCGTCGGGTTGTCCACGGCGCGCGGTGCGGTGTTCGCCTGCCTGGCGCTGGCGCAGGGCCGGTTGCGGGACGCGGTGCTCGAGGCGCGCGGCCGGCGCGCGGAACAGTCCGCGCCGGCTTTCTGAGGGCGCGCGGCGGACCTGCCGTCCCGGCTCGTCCGGTGCAGTGTCCCGGTGGCCCGCCCGGCCCTTTAAAAGTTTCAGGTTGGAACTGGAACGAATGATGGTATAGTCGGGTTCGCCAGCGAGCAGCACCGTCCGAACAAGACCGAAGGTGACCGCCGATGACTTCGACGTTGAGCCGGGCAATCGCCGACTACCCCAACCGGTTCGACCCCGCGGCGGCAGCCGGGCTCCCGGAAGCCCTCCGGGCGACCGTCCGCCGCCGCGGCGAGGTGCTCGGTCCCGGCTACACGCTCAGCTACCGGGAACCGGTCGAGTTCGTCTCCGGGCGCGGGGCGCACCTGATCGACCGCGACGGCCACGACTACCTGGACGCGTACAACAACGTTCCCTGCGTCGGCCACGCTCACCCGCACGTCGTCGAAGCGGTCTCCCGCCAGCTGGCGGCGGTCAACACCAACACGCGCTACGTCCAGGAGTCCTTGGTCGCCTACGCCGAGCGGCTGCTCGCGACCTTCCCCGAAGGGCTGAGCCGGCTGAGCCTCGCCTGCACCGGGTCCGAAGCGAACGATCTCGCGGTGCGGGTGGCGAAGTTCCACACCGGTGGTACCGGGATCATCGTGACCCGGTGGGCCTACCACGGCATCACCAGCGAGGTCGCGAGCTTCTCGCCGACGCTGGGCGTGGGGTCGCCCCTGGGGCCGAACGTCCGCGTCGTCGATCCGCCCGATCCGCGGCTCGCCGCACCCGGGGTCGCCTTCGCCGAGCACCTGCGCCGTCAGGTCCGCGGCGCGATCGACGACCTCGAACGCCACGGGTTCCGGGTCGCGGCGTTGATCACCGACAGCGCGTACTCCAGCGACGGGATCTTCACCGACCCGGTCGGGTACCTGCCGGGCGTCGTGGCCGAGGTCCGCGCGGCCGGCGGTGTCTACATCGCGGACGAGGTGCAGTCGGGGTTCGCCCGGCTGGGGGAGACGATGTGGGGCTTCGGCCGCCACGGCGTGCTCCCGGACATCGTCACCATGGGCAAGCCGATGGGCAACGGGATGCCGATCTCCGGTGTCGTGTTCCGCCCCGAGGTCTCCGACGAGTTCGGCCGGAGTGTCCGCTACTTCAACACCTTCGGCGGCAGCTCGATCCCGGTGGCCGCCGGTGCCGCGGTGCTGGACGTCTTCGAAGAGGAGAACGTCCGGCAGCGCGTCCTCGAGAACGGCACGGCGCTTCGGGCGGGGCTCGACGAGATCACCCGGGACTCCGCGCACGTCGCCGAGGTTCGCGGCCGCGGCCTGTACGTCGGGGTGGAGATCGTCGAGGACCGGCAGACGGGCGTGCCCGACCGCGCGCGGGCCGAGGACGTCATCAACGACCTGCGCGATCGCCGGGTCCTCATCAGCGGCACGGGCCGGGCCGCCAACGTCCTGAAGATCCGTCCTCCGCTGGCGTTCACCGCCGCGGACGTGGCCCGGTTCCTGGAGACCTTCGCCGAGGTCGCGAAGGTTCGCCTGTAGCGGCAGGCCCGAAGGGAACGACCATGACTCCGGATGCGAGCTTCGCTCGGCGGCTCCTGGCGGAGAGCGGCCTGGCCGCGCCGCACGAGCCCGCGGACGCAGCGCTCGTGCTCGCCCTCGTCGCGAAGCACTACTCCCTCAGCGGAAACCTCGAACGGCTGGCGACGGAGAAGGACGACACCTTCCGGCTCACGACCGGCTCGGGGAACTACCTCGTGAAGGTCTCGCCGCCGGACGAGCCGGAAGCCGAGGTCGCACTCCAGACCGCCGCGATGCGCTTCCTCGAGGTCACTGCCCCCGAGCTGCCGATCCAGCGGGTGCAGGTGACGGTGGACGGGGCCGACAACGTGGTTCTCGCGGCGCCCGGCGGCAAGACCCGCGTTCTCCGGGTGCTCGGCTTCGTCGACGGCGAGGTCCTGGCGCGGACGACGGCGGAGCCGGAGCAGCTCGCCCGGGCGGGGGAGATGCTGGGTCGCGTCGATCTCGCCCTCGCAGCGTTCACCCACCCCGCGGACCGGCGCGGGCTGGTGTGGGACCTCCGTCATTTCCCCCGGCTGACCGGCCTCGTCGAGCACGCGCCGGACCCCGGTCACCGGCGGCTGGCGCGAGCGGTCTTCGCGCTCTTCGAAGCCGCTGTCGTCCCGCACCTCGACCACCTGGAGACCCAGGTGATCCACGGTGACTTCAGCCCGCACAACATCGTCGTGGACCGGCGCCACGACGAGTTCGTGACGGGCGTCATCGACTTCGGGGACACCATGCGCAGTGCGGTGATCTTCGACCCCGCCGTGACGCTGGCGAACCTGCTCGGCCGGACACCGGCCGCGCCCTGGCGGGAGGCCTGCGCCTTCACCGCCGGCTACGTCCGGGCGCGGCCGATCCGGGACCGGGAACTGCCGCTGCTCCCGGTGGCCGCGCTGGCCCGGCTCACGCTGCGCGCGCTGCTGGCCGACTGGCGTGCGCAGCGGGTCCCGGACCGGCGTGACTACCTCCTCGGCCACGCCGAGGACGACTGGCTCAACGTGGAGCGAGCGCTGGCCGCGCCGCTCGACGACGTCGTCGCGCAATCAACGAAAGGAAAACAGCCATGATCGAGTTCGAACCGAAGTACCTCACGTTCGACATGCACGGGACGCTGATCCGGTGGCACATCACGGACCTGACCCGCGAGCTGCTGGCCGACATCGTCCCCGGCGACCGGATGGACGAAGTCCTCCGCAGCTTCAAGTGGCAGCGTCTCGACGAGGTGCTGAACCCCTGGAAGCCGTTCCCGGACATCATCCACGACTCGCTGCGCAAGACCCTGGAGCGCTTCGGCCTGCCGTACCGGAAGGCCGACAGCCAGGCCATCGTCGACGCGATCCCCACCTGGGGTCCCTACCCCGAGGTGCCGGAGGCGCTGCGGACGCTGGCCTCCCGCTACCCCCTGGTCATCCTCAGCAACGCGGCCGACGACCAGGTGATGAGCAACGTGGAGAAGCTCGGCGCCCCGTTCCACGCGGTCTACACCGCCGAGCAGGCCCAGGCCTACAAGCCGCGGTACCAGGCCTTCGAGTACCTGCTGAACCAGCTCGGCTGCGGACCGAAGGACATCCTGCACATCTCCGCCAGCCCGCGCTACGACCTCATGGCCGCGAACGACCTGGGCATCACGCACAAGGTCCACGTCAACCGCGGGTTCGAGCCCAGCACCCCCGGCTACGGCTACCACGAAGTCGAGCTGCTTTCCCAGATTCCCCCGCTGCTCGGCATCCGAGCGTCGTGAGCGCGGCGCGTCAGGAGCTCTGGCCGCTCTTTTCGGTGAGCGTCTGCAGGTAGTGGAGGTCGAGGGCGCGGGTGAAGGCGGCCGCGTCCCGGGCCGCGAGCGCCTCGACGATGGCCTGGTGCTCCTGGAAGAGCGAGTCCTCGGAGGGGTACCAGCGTTCGAGCCGGTTGATCGACAGCGACGACTCGGCGATCAGCGTGGAGTAGGCCCGCTGGATGCGCGAGTTGCCGGACGCGGCCACCAGGGTGCTGTGGAAGCGGAGGTCGAGTTCGACGACTTCGCGCCACCGGCCCGACCGTTCCGCCGGGCCGATCTCGTCGACGATCGCCTGCAGTTCGCGCACGGTCCGGTCGAGGACGCCGTCCGCCGCGGCCAGCACCTTCGTCCCGCAACGGGACTCCAGGGTCTGGCGGGCCTCGTAGATCTCGGCGATGTCCTCGGGGGTGATGTCGGTGACGAAGACGCCCCGGTTGGGGATCCGCACCAGCAGCCCTTCCTGCACCAGCCGCTGCAGCGCCTCGCGCACCGGTCCCCGGGACACGCCCAGCTGCTTGGCGATCTCGGACTCCGACAGCGCCTGGGCCGGCTGCAGGGTGCCGTCGAGGATGTTGCTCCTGATCTGGGCGGCGATCGTGCCGGACACCGACGGGTAGTCGATGGCCTGCAGGTTCAGGTTTTTCATCCGGTTCCCCCTGGGTGAGACCCACTGTGGTCGTTCGTTCACTGAAGACTGTTGACGATACACGAGTCGGAAACTCAACGTTCACAGTGAACTGTTGACAGTTTGCAGTGAGCCAGCTTACTGTCGCCTTCTGCCGGACACCTCCGCTTCACCTGGAAAGAGGCCCTCGTGATCGACTCAGCCTTCCGGCCGAAGTACGTCTCGTTCGACTGCTACGGCACGCTCATCAACTTCCAGATCACCCCGGTCACCCGCGAGCTCGTCGGGGACCGGCTCACCCCGGAGCAGTTCGACCGGTTCGTGATCGACTTCCGCGGCTACCGGTACGACCAGGTCTGCGGCGAGTACTACGACTACAAGCAGGTTCTCCACGACGCCTACGCCCGGACGTGCGCGAAGTGGGGCCTGGAAGTGGCCGCGGACGCCGGCGAGCGCTTCTCCGACGCCGTGCTGTCCTGGGGCCCGCACGACGACGTCCCCGGCCCGCTGAAGAAGCTGGGGGAGCACTACCCGCTGGTGATCTTCTCCAACGCCAACACCCGCTACCTCGACGTCAGCGTGCCCAAGCTCGGGGCCGACTTCCACGCCGTCTACACCGCCGAGCAGGCCGGCTTCTACAAGCCCCGCTACGCCGCGTTCGAGTACATGCTCGACCAGCTGGACACGCCGCCGGAGCAGTTCCTGCACGTCTCCTCGCACACCCGGTACGACCTGATGCCCTGCCACGACCTCGGCTTCACGAACACCGTGCTGCTCGACCGCGGCTACGACCCGCCGGCCCCGGTCTACGGCTACACCAAGGTCGACTCGCTCGACGAGCTGAACGGCCTGCTGGGGCTCTGACCACGATGAAACTGACCTCGTACTGGCAGGACACCGCCACCCCCGCCGCGGACCACCGGCGGACGCCGGTCCCCGACCGGGTCGACGTCGCGGTGGTCGGCGGCGGGCTCACCGGGACCTCGGCGGCCGTCGAGCTGCGCAAGCTCGGCGCGTCCGTGGCCGTGCTCGAACAGCACACCATCGGCTGGGGCGCCTCGGGCCGCAACGGCGGCATGGCCACCACCGGGCTGGCGATCGGCTTCGGCACCGCGGTCAAGCGGTACGGTGCCGACCGCGCGGTCGCGATGTTCCGGACCTACAACGACGCGATCGACAGCATCGAGAAGCTGGTCGCCGACCACGGGATCGACTGCGACTTCGCACGTTCGGGCAAGCTGACCCTCGCTTACCGGCCGTCGCACTTCGAGGCGATGGTCAAGAACCGCAAGGCGCTGGAAGAGCTCGCGGACCACGAGGTCATCACGGTCCCGAAGAAGGACATCCACTCCGAACTCGGCTCGGACTTCTACCACGGCGCCACGGTGGACCCGTACGCCGCGGGGCTGCACGTCGGCAAGTTCGTGCACGGCCTCGCCAAGACCGCGGCCGATCTCGGCGCGACGATCTGCGAGAACGCCGAAGTGACCTCGCTGGAGCGGAACCCGGGAGGCGGGCACGTCCTGCAGACGACCCGCGGCCGCGTGCACGCCGCCGACGTGCTCATCGCCAC
>NZ_MUMI01000309.1:12943-13099 GCF_002155975.1 Amycolatopsis kentuckyensis | reverse complement strand
GCCGAGCACGCGCCCGGCCGGGCCGTCGCCGCGGAAGCCGTCGGCGAGCAGCGGCGCCAGTGCCTCGGTGTCGCCGACGGCGTCGGCGTCCCGCCAGCGGGCCAGCAGCTCCTCGAACGTCTCCACGCTCCGAAGGTCGCAGGCGCCGGCCGGCGC
>NZ_MUMI01000309.1:0-12936 GCF_002155975.1 Amycolatopsis kentuckyensis | reverse complement strand
GCCCGGCCGCGTCCCGGCGGGCGCGTTCCGGTGGACGCGCCTGCAGGTGACGCCGTCGGTCGGCGTCGCGACCGGGCACCGCGACGGCGTCGCCTGCACGGTGGTGGCCGAAAACCGGGACGGGCGCTGGCGGGTCGTCAACGTCCAGCGAGGGTCATGACAGTTTGGTGCGGAGCACCTTTCCGGTCGCGTTGCGGGGCAGCTCGTCCAGGAACTCGACGTCCCGGGGCACCTTGTAGCGGGCCAGGTTCGCCTTGACGTAGTCGCGGATCTCGTCGGCGTCCAGTGAAGCGCCCTCGGCTCGCACGATGAACGCCTTGAGCCGCTGCCCGAACTCCGGGTCCTCGACGCCGATCACCGCCGCCTCGATCACGTCTTCGCGCTCGACCAGCAGGTTCTCCACCTCGATCGGGAACACGTTCTCGCCGCCGGAGACGATCATCTCGTCGTCGCGGCCGTCGATGAACAGCAGGCCGTCCTCGTCGAAGTGGCCGACGTCGCCGCTGGAGAGCAGGCCGTCGATGATCTCCTTGTGGCGGCCGTCGGTGTAGCCGCCGAAGCTGAGCCCGCTGCCGACGAACACGCGGCCGGTGACGTTCGGCTCGGTGATCTTCCGGCCCTTTTCGTCGTACAGCGCCACCTTGCAGCCGACCGGCGCGCGGCCGACCGTGCCGGGGGCCTTCACCCAGTCCTCCGGCGTGGCGACCGTCGCCACCGCGACCTCGGTCGAGCCGTAGAGGTTGTGCACGACGGGCCCGAACGCTTCGTTGGCGCGGTTGCCCAGGTCCGGCGAGAGCGCCGAGCCGGCGACGAAGATGATCCGCAGCGCCGACGTGTCGTACTTCTGCCGGACCTCCTTCGGCAGATCGACGATGCGCTGCAGCATGGTCGGCACCAGCACGAGCGCGGTGCACTTGTGCTCCGCCACGCCGCGCAGGGCCTCTTCGGGGTTGAACTTGCGGCGCATGACGACCTTCGAGCCGAGCGCGAAGGACAGGATGAACTGGGACAGGCCGGTGCCGTGGAACAGCGGCGCGCCCATGTAGGTGGCCTCGTTGGAGCGCAGCGGGATCCGGTCGAGGAACTGGGCCGACGCCAGCGCCGAGGTGTGCGGCCGGGGCGCGCCCTTCGGCGTGCCGGTGGTGCCGCTGGTCAGCAGCACGAACCCGCCCGGCTTGGCCGGCGCGGGCCACGGCCGGTCGTCGGTGCTGGCGATGATCTCGTCGAGCACCGGGACGGTCCGGTCGGTCAGGTCGGTGTCCGGGTCGACCCAGGCGAGGTAGCGGGCGACGCCGTCGGGGATCGCGTCGAGCAGGCCGGTGAACTCCTGGTCGTAGACGAGCGCGGTGACGCCTTCGCGCTTGGCGACGTCGGCCAGCTGCGGCTTCGCGAACCCGGTGTTCATCAGCAGCAGGCGGACGCCGAGCTTGCCCGACGCGGCCATCGTGATGACCAGGCCGCGGTGGTCGCGGCACAGCGCCGCGACGACCTGACCCGGTTCGATGCCGCGCTCGGACCAGGCCCTGGCCAGGGCGTTCGACTGGTCGTCGAGCTGCTTGTAGGTGAGCGGGCCGAGCTCGTCGACGATGCCGACGGCGGCCGGGTCGCGGCGGGCGGAGATGTGGTTGGCGCCGGCGAACGGGCCGAACTTCCGCAGCGCGACCAGCGAACGGACGCCCTCGTCGACCCTGGGGAAGGGAACGAGGCCCGCCCGTCGCATCACGTCGACGCTGCGCACCGTCTCGGTCACCTTGTCCGCCACCGTGGTGGCGAGCGCGACCAGGCTCATCCAGGCACCTCCGTTGCTGCGGGACAGGAGCCCATGCCGTACCGGCGGTATGGGAGCTACCGGAGAGTAAACCAAGGGTAGGCCGAACGCACCAGCCCGCGACCGGGCGGAAAGTGTCGGTGGTGGTCGGCATGATGTCCGGGTGCAGGTGATCGCGGGACGGGAGGAGGACGGGAGCTTCAGCGTGCACACGCCGTCGGACACGGTGTCCGGCCTGGACGAGGCGGCTTTCGCGGGGCTGGCGCGGGAGCTGGAGGCGTCACTGGCGCCGCGGTGGGTGTTCCCGTCGGTGGAGCGGACGTACCCGGTGCTGATGGCGGCCGGGCTGCGGGTGCGCCGCTGCTACGACCTCGAGCTGGCCGAGGGGCTGCTGCTGGCGTACGAGGGCGCGGAGGAGCAGTCGCGGAGCCTGCGCGCGGCCTGGGCCAGGGCGAACGGCGAGGAACCGCCGCCGGACTCGGCGGCCGTCGAGCTGGCGCAGCCGACCCTGTTCGAGACGCGGGCGCCGACGCTGCCCGAGGGCGTGACGGTCGTCACGGCGGTCCGGCGCGTCCTCGCGGAGCAGGAGCGGCGGGTGGCGGCGGTCGAGCACCCGGACCGGATGCGGCTGCTGCTGGCCGCGGAGTCGGCGAGCGCGCTGGCGGCGGCGGAGATGTCGGCGGACGGCCTGCCGTGGCGCGCGGACGTGCACGAGGAGCTGCTGGCTTCGCGGCTGGGGCCGCGGGTGCCGGCCGGGCAGCGGCCGAAGGCGCTGGTCGAGCTGGCGGCGAAGATCAGCGAGGCGTTCGGCGGGCGGCCGGTGAACCCGGACTCGCCGCCGAGCGTGGTCCGGGCGCTGGCCCGCGAGGGGATCGAGGTGCCGGCGGCGCGGAAGTACCTGCTTCGCGGAATCGATCACCCGGCGGTCGGGCCGTTGCTGGAGTACAAGGAGCTGTCGCGGCTGTTCACCGCGAACGGCTGGGCGTGGCTCGAGGAGTGGGTCACCGAGGGCCGGTTCCGGCCGCACTACGTCGTCGGCGGCGTGGTGTCCGGGCGGTGGGCCAGCCGCGGCGGTGGGGCGTTGCAGATCCCGAAGGTGCTGCGGACGTGCGTCCGGGCGGACCCGGGCTGGAAGCTGGTGGTGGCGGACGCGGCCCAGCTGGAGCCCCGGGTGCTGACAGCGTTGTCGGGCGACCGGCGGCTGGCCGACGTCGCGGCGGCGACGGACCTGTACGCGCGGCTGGGCGAGGCGCTGTTCTCGGGCGCCCGCTGGGTCCCGGCCGCGGACGACGACCGCGACGACCGGGCGCGGGCGAAGATCGCGATGCTGTCGGCGATGTACGGGGGCACGTCCGGCGAGGCGGGCCCGCTGCTGGGCTTGCTGCGGCAGCGGTTCCCGGACGCGGTGTCCTATGTGGAGCGTGCGGCGCAAGCGGGCGAGCGCGGCGAGCGGGTCCGGTCGCGACTGGGGCGCACTTCACCGGCGCCGTCGGCAGCTTGGCGTGCGTTGACGGGCGGGCTGGCTTCGGACGAGGCGGCGGAGCTGAAGGCCAGGCGGGCTTCGCGGGGCTGGGGCCGGTTCACCCGGAACTTCGTGGTCCAAGCGAGCGCGGCGGACATGACGGCGGTGATGCTGGCAACCCTCCGCACCCGCCTGCCCGCACCGGCGCGCCTGGTCTTCTTCCAGCACGACGAGGTGATCGTCCACACCCCGGCCCCCCTGGCCGCCGAGGTGTCGACCGCGATCACGGAATCGGTCACGGAGGCGGCGAGAATGCTGTTCGGCCCGGCCTGCCCGGTCCGCTTCCCGATGCAAACCGCGGCAGTCGACACCTACGCCGACGCCAAGTAACGAGTTCCGCCCCCAATCACGCGAGTTCCGCCTTCAATCACGCGAGTTCCGGCCCCGATCACGCGAAGTCGGGGCCGGATCACGCGAACCGGCCCTCCGGGTGCGTCGGGCCGGCCGCCGCCCGAAGCGGTGCGGCCGGTCCCCACTCACTTCACTACGGGAACATCGGCAACGTCTGCGTCCCGACGTCCTGGTTCGGCAGCGTCCGGCCCGGGTTTCCGCGGAAGTCCGTCCACACCGGGTGCAGCCGGAAGTCCGCTCCCACCGCCACCGCCGTGTAGTCGCCGATGAACACGCCCTGGAGCTCCTTGCCCGTCTCCGCTCCCGTCGACACGAACTGGACCTGCGGGTTCGCCGTCTGCGTCGTGATCCTGCGGAGCGGGGACAACCGGTCACCCCAGCCCGTCGCGTACGCGTAGTCCAGGCCGATCCCGTTCGGGTCGTACGCGCGCGTGTACGACGTCACCGCCACTCGACCGGCCAGCGCCGCCACCGCCGGGAACACCTCGTCGGCGGCCGTGCCGATCTTCACCGGCTTCGACCAGCCGTGCCGGCCGTCGGACCCGCTCAAGAACGCGTCTCCGTTCGTCTTCACCGACTCGCCGTCGCGGTACGTTCCGTTGCGGTCGTCGGCCCAGGTCACCCACAGGTGGTCCGTGACGCGGTCGTACGTCAGCTGCGGGAAGCTGTTGACGCGGAAGTTCTCGCCGGTCAGCGCGTTGTTGGCGACGTCTTCGTCGACCGGGAAGTCGAAGTCGAGCCCCACCTCGGTGTGGCGGAACGTCCGGCCGCCGTCGCGGGAGGTGGCCACGACCACCGCGTCGTGGTCGGCCGGCTGGTCGCACGCCGCCGTCGCGCACACCGATGTCTCGTACGCCACCTGGAGGGTTCCGTCGCGGGTCACCACCGGGTTCGAGCCGCTGCCGAACGGCGTGATTCCGCCGTTGAAACCGGTCAGTGACGGCGAAATCCGGCGCATCGGCGACCACGTCCGGCCGAAGTCGCGGGACTTCGACAGCACGATCGGCGATTCGGCGAACGCTCCGGACGCGTCGTAGGTGAACTGCGTCCAGGTCACGTAGACGTCGCCGGACACCGGGTCGGCGGCGATCCACTCCTTGTCGTTGAAAATACGAGCGGGCGTCGGCGTGCCCGCCGGGGTGACGCCGTCGAGGTGCAGGATCGCCGGGTCGCCGAAGCTGCGGCCGCCGTCGTGGGACACCGACACCGCGATGCCGCTGGCGAGCTGCTGGTCGTCCGGGACCGAAGCGCGGCTGAACACGAGCGTCGCGTAGTACACCGTGTTGTGCGGCCCGAACGCGATGGCCGGGTCCCCGGCCGCGTCCATATAGGACAGTGGTGCGGCCGCCCCGGTCGGGTAGTCCAGGTGCGGCAGCTGGACGTTCGCCCAGGTCCGGCCGCCGTCGAACGACGTGTAGGCGAAGCCGCCCGAATCGTTGCGGGCCTCACGCGTGTTGTACAGCCGGTAGTCGTTCGCCCCGGCGACGATGTTGCGCGGGTTCTCCGGGTTGACGGCGACGGTGGTCTCGTTCTGGGCCGTGCTGCAGCCGGTCTGGCTGCCGGTCGGCACGATGGTGTCGCCGTCGATGACGTCGGTGTTCGGCGCGAGCGGCCGGTAGGGGTTCGGCTTGCCGAGGTAGGACTGGCAGAGCGCGGACAGCGCGGGATCGTCGCTGTCCTCGTCTTCTTCTCCTTCGGCGAACTGCTCCTTGAGCAGCGGGTTCGGGACGGTGTGCCGAGCGACGGCCGCGTGGGCGGCGGGCGCGAACACGATCGGTGAGAGGAGCGCGAGGCAGGCGACGAGGATTCTTCGCTTGACGGACGAAACACCCGAGGACATCGGAAAGTCCTTTCCCAGGAGGGTCTCCGGCCGCCTCAGGCTTGTCCCGCCGGGGAACGCGGTCAACCGACGGAAGTTCGAAGCCGGACATTCCGGTTTTTCGGTAATCCGTAACGATGATCGACTACGGCCGCCTGGACCCGCCGGACGCCGCTGGAACGCTGGCGTACCGGCCGCGCCGCGGCTGATGGAAACGTGGGCGCACGGGCCGGACGCCCGCGTGTTCCGCTAGGCCAAAGCGTCGTCGATGGCCTTCGTGATCCGCTTGAGCGACACCGGGTGCGCCGTCCCCAACGTCTGGGCGAAGAACGACACCCGCAGCTCTTCGATCATCCACCGCACCTCGTTCAACGCCGGTGACGACGTCCCCGGCGGGAGCGAAGCCACCGCGTCGGCGTACTCGCCCTGGATCCACGCGATGTCCGCCGTCCGCTGCAGGTCGCGGGTCGGCTCCGAAGCCAGCTTCTCCAGCCGCCGCGAAATGCCCTGCAGGTAGCGCACCACGTTGCGCAGGCGGGACGCGCCGGTCGCCGTCACGAAACCGGGGTACACCAAGCCGGCCAGCTGGGCGCGGATGTCGGACAGCGACTCGGCGGGACCGCGGGACGACGGCAACGCCACCTCGACGTCGTTCGCCGCGCGGAGGATCTTCTCCACGTCCGTCAGGACGTCGAGGACCTGCGGGTGCAGGCCCGCCCGGACCTTCTCCAGCAGCACCTTGAAGCCGGTCTCGTCGAACACCGGACCGCCGCCCGCGGCCATCAGGGCGTCCACCGCGCAGTCGACGCAGTCCTCGAGCAGGGCCGCGACGCTGCCGTGCGGGTTCCGGTTCAGCACCAGCTTCGACGAGTTGGACAGCGACCGCGTGATGAACTTCATCGGCGAGTTCAGGTTCAGCCGCAGCATCCGCCGGCTGCCCGCCCACATCGCGTGTTCCTGCTGCTCCGGGGTGTCCAGCAGCCGCACGGCCACCGAAGCGCCCTCGTCCACCAGTGCCGGGTACGCCTTGACGTCGTGACCGCGCTGCTTCGACTCGAAGACGGGCGGCAGCGACCCGAACGACGGCTTCGTCAGGCCCGCCTTCTCCAGGGTGTTGGCCGCCTTCGAGATCGTCTCGCGGACCTTCGGGGCGAGCCGCCGCTGGAGCTCCGCGACGTCCTTGCCCTCGGCGACCTTCTTGCCGCGCTCGTCGACCACGCGGAACGTCATCTTCAGGTGCTCCGGCACCGAGGCCGGATCCCAGTCCGCGTAGGGCACCGTGATCCCGCGCAGCGCCCGCAGCTCGCGGCCGAGCACCTCCAGCAGCGGACCGTCCGAAGGGGACACTCGCGAAAGGACGTCCCGGGCCGTGTCCGGTGCCGGGACGAAGTTGCGGCGCAACGCCTTCGGCAGCGACTTGATCAGCTGCGTCACCAGCTCCGCGCGCAGCCCCGGCACCTGCCAGTCGAACCCGTCCGGCGTCACCTGGTTGAGCACCGGCAACGGGACGTGCACGGTGACACCGTCGGCGTCCGCGCCCGGCTCGAACTGGTAGGTCAGCTTGAAGACCTGCGTGCCCTGCGTCCACGAGTCCGGGTAGTCGCCCTCGCGGACGCTGCCCGCGGCCTCGTTGATGAGCATGGACTTCTCGAACGACAGCTGGTCGGGGTCCTCGTGCCGCGCCTTCTTCCACCAGCTGTCGAAGTGGCGCACCGAAACGACGTCCGCCGGGACCCGCGCGTCGTAGAACTCGTACAGCGTCTGGTCGTCGACCAGGATGTCGCGCCGCCGCGCGCGGTTTTCGAGGTCCTCGACCTCTTCCAGGAGCGCCCGGTTCTCGGCGAAGAAGTGGTGGCGCGTCTGCCAGTCGCCCTCGACCAGCGCGTGCCGGATGAACAGCGCCCGCGACAGCTCCGGGTCGATCCGGCCGTAGTTGACGCGGCGGTCGGCGATCAGCGGGACACCGTACAGCGTCACCTTCTCGGTCGCGATCACCGCGCCCTGCTTGCGTTCCCAGTGCGGCTCCGAATACGACCGCTTCACGACGTGCTGGGCCAGCGGCTCGACCCATTCGGGTTCGATGCGCGCGTTGACCCGCGCCCACAGCCGGGACGTCTCGACCAGCTCCGCCGACATCACCCAGCGCGGCTGCTTCTTGAACAGCGCCGACCCCGGGAACACGCCGAAGCGGGCGCCGCGCGCGCCCAGGTAGTCACCCTTCGCCGGGTCCTTGAGCCCGATGTGCGAGAGGAGCCCGGCGATCAGCGACGTGTGCACGCGCTGCGGGTCGGCCGGGGCCGTGTTCGTGTTCAGCGAGATGCCGAGCGGCTTGGCCAGCTGGCGCAGCTGGCTGAAGATGTCCTGCCACTCGCGCAGGCGCAGGTAGTTGAGGTACTCGGTGCGGCACATGCGCCGGAACTGGTTGCCGGACAACGTCTTCTGCTGCTCGGCGACGTACTCCCAGAGGTTCAGGTAGGCCAGGAAGTCCGACGTCGGGTCGGCGAAGCGCGCGTGCTGGGCGTCGGCCGCCTGCTGCTTCTCGGCCGGCCGCTCGCGCGGGTCCTGAATGGACAGTGCCGCGGCGATGATCATGACCTCGCGGACGCACCCGTTCTTCGCCGCTTCCAGGACCATCCGGCCCATCCGCGGGTCGACGGGCAGCTGGGCGAGCTTGCGGCCGATGTCGGTGAGACTGCGGTCGGACCCGGTCGAGGAGAAGGCGCCCAGCTCCTGCAGCAGGCCGACGCCGTCGCTGACCTGGCGGCGGTCCGGCGGCTCGACGAACGGGAACGCGGCGATGTCGCCGAGGCCCAGCGACGTCATCTGCAGGATGACCGACGCCAGGTTGGTCCGCAGGATCTCGGGATCGGTGAACTCGGGCCGGCTCTCGAAGTCCTCTTCGGAGTAGAGCCGGATGCAGATGCCGTCGGACGTCCGGCCGCAGCGGCCCTTGCGCTGGTTCGCCGACGCCTGCGACACCGGTTCGATCGGCAGCCGCTGCACCTTGGTGCGGTGGCTGTAGCGGGAGATCCGGGCGGTGCCCGGGTCGACGACGTACTTGATGCCGGGCACCGTCAGCGACGTCTCGGCGACGTTCGTGGCCAGCACGACCCGGCGTCCGGTGTGGGACTGGAAGATGCGGTGCTGCTCGGCCGCCGACAGCCGCGCGTACAGCGGCAGCACCTCGGTGTTGCGCAGGTTCGCCCGGTTCAGCACGTCCGCGGTGTCGCGGATCTCGCGCTCGCCGGAGAGGAACACCAGGATGTCGCCGGGGCCCTCGGCGCACAGCTCCTCGACGGCTTCGAGGATGCCTTGGGTCTGGTCGCGCTCGTCGTCCCCTTCCGGATCGTCCGGGTCGACGAGCGGCCGGTAGCGGACCTCGACCGGGTAGGTGCGACCGGAGACCTCGACGATCGGCGCGTCGTCGAAGTGCTTCGAGAAGCGCTCCGGGTCGATCGTCGCCGAGGTGATGATGACCTTGAGGTCGGGGCGGCGCGGCAGCAGCTGCTTGAGGTAGCCGAGGATGAAGTCGATGTTGAGGCTGCGCTCGTGGGCCTCGTCGATGATCAGGGTGTCGTACTGGCGCAGGGAGCGGTCGGTCTGGATCTCGGCCAGCAGGATGCCGTCGGTCATGAGCTTGACCAGCGTGTCCTGCCCGGACTGGTCGGTGAACCGGACCTTGTAGCCGACGGCGTCGCCGAGCTCGGTCTTCAGCTCGCCGGCGATCCGGTCGGCGACCGTGCGCGCGGCCAGCCGCCGCGGCTGGGTGTGCCCGATCTGGCCGCGGATGCCGCGCCCGAGCTCCAGGCAGATCTTCGGCAGCTGGGTGGTCTTGCCCGAGCCGGTCTCCCCCGCGACGATCACGACCTGGTGCTTGCCGATGGCGGCGGCGATCTCGTCCTTGAGCCGGCTGACGGGCAGCTCTTCCGGGTACTCGATCTTGGGCACGCTCCGGCGCCGCGACTCGACGCGCAGCTCGGCCTTGTCGATGTCGGCAGCGATCTGCGCGAGGGCGGCTTCGCGGTCGCGGGCTTTGCGGGCGCCTTCGAGCCGGCGGCGCAGCCGTTGCTCGTCGCGCGGCATGAGCTCGGGCAGGCGCGCTCGCAGCGCGGTGAAGGGGGATGGCTCGGACATTCTTGGTCCAAGGGTAGTCGTGCGTGCCGAACCCGGCTTCCGAATATCCCCGGTGCGTGACCGGGCGCACGCGAAAGGCCCCCTCACCGGCGGCGAGGGGGCCTTCACCAGCGAACGTCAGCCGGGCTGGCCGGGCTGCTGCGGCGGCTGGACCGGGGCCTGCTGCTGCGGCTGCGGCGCGGCCTTGGCCCGGCCGGTGACCACCGAGACGCCGATCAGCACGAGGCCGACCAGGCCCAGCACGATGCCGAACACGGGCTGCATGTCGTCGGCCCACGAAAGCAGGACGAACTCGCGGTCGAACTGCTCGAGGAGCAGCGAACCGAAGCCGAGGACCGCGAAGATGATGCCGATGCGCATGGCGATTCCGGACATGGAAAACCCCCTCGTGAAAGGAACGATGAAACCCACCGGTCCGTCCCCGAGCGGCCGTGGTGAGGCAGAACCGTAGCGATCACCGGGCCGGTTGTCGCCGGATTTCCCGATTCGTTACCTCATGTCCGCTGCAGCGAGTCCGGGCCCAGGTCGGCGAGCGTGCGGTGGCCGGACAGCCCCATGGTCAGGTCGAAGTCCGCCAGCAGGCTGCGCAGGACGTGCCGGACGCCGTCCTCACCCGCGTGGGCGAGGCCGTACACCCACGGGCGTCCCACCAGGACCGCCCGGGCACCGAGCGCGAGCGCCTTGAGGACGTCGGCGCCGGTGCGGATGCCCGAGTCGAACAGCACCTCCATGCGGTCGCCGACCGCCGCGACGATGCCCGGGAGCGCCTCCAGCGCCCCGATCGCGCCGTCGACCTGGCGGCCGCCGTGGTTCGAGACCACGATGCCGTCCATGCCCGCCTCGGCCGCGCGGCGCGCGTCCCCGACGTGCTGGATGCCCTTGAGCACGATCGGGCCGTCCCAGTGCTCGCGCAGGAACGGCAGCTGGTCCCACGTCCGGTCGGTGCCGGTGAGCATGCCGATCCAGCGCAGGATCGCCATGTTCGGCTCCTCTTCCGGGGTCTTCTCCAGCAGGGAGCGGAACACCGGGTCGGTGAACGGGACGGCGCAGCCCTCGCCCTTCAAGAACGGCAGGTACGCCTGGTCCAGGTCGGACGGCCGCCAGGCCAGCGTCCACGTGTCGAGCGTGACGACCAGCACGGTGTAGCCGGCGTGCTTCGCCCGGGTCAGCAGGCTCGCGCAGACGTCGGCGTCGCCGGGCCAGTACAGCTGGAACCAGCGCGGGCCGTCGCCGTTGGCCGCGGCGACGTCTTCGATGCCGGTCGAGGACGCAGTGGAGAGGATGAACGGCAGGCCGACCGAGGCGGCGGCGCGGGCGGTCGCGGACTCGGCGTCCGGGTGGACGATCGACTGGACGCCGACCGGCGCGACGGCCACCGGGGCCGGCAGCCGGGTGCCGAGCACCGTCGTGGCCAGGTCGCGGTCGGTGGCGCCGGTCAGCATCCGGGGCACGATGCGCCAGCGGTCGAACGCCTCGCGGTTGGCGCGGGCGGTCGCGCCGGAGCCGGCCGCGCCCGCGACGTAGGAGAACGGCCCGGGCGCCATGACCTCGCGCGCCGACGCTTCGAGCCGCGTCGCGTCGGTCGAGCACGGCGGCAGCTGACCACCGAGTCCCTGCAGGTAGATCTCGTTCTGGTAGCTGCCGAAGCGTTCGGTCACGGTTGCCTCCTCGCGTTCGAGGGGGCACTGTACCCGCCGGTAGTTCACCCGGCACCGGGATGTGACCGGCGGGTAACCTGAGCCCCGTCGACGTCCCTTCGAAGGAGCAGCCATGCGCGCGTACGACGTGGTCCTGTTCGGCGCCACCGGGTTCACCGGCGGGCTGACCGCCGAGTACCTGGCCCGGCACGCGCCGGCGGACCTGCGCTGGGCGCTGGCCGGGCGCAACCGCGGCAAGCTCGAAGCCGTCCGGACGCGGCTCGCGGAGCTCGACGACCGGTTCGGCGCGCTCGACCTGCTCGTCGCCGACTCCGGCGACCGGGCGTCGCTGGTCGCCGTCGCGGAAGCCACGAAGGTGGTGATCACGACCGTCGGCCCGTACCTGACGCACGGCGAGCCGCTGGTGGCCGCGTGCGCCGAGGCGGGCACCGACTACGTCGACCTGACCGGTGAACCCGAGTTCGTCGACCGGATGTACCTGGCGCACGACCGGCGCGCCCGCGAGACCGGCGCGCGGCTGGTGCACGCGTGCGGGTTCGACTCGATCCCGCACGACCTCGGCGCGTGGTTCACCGTGCAGCAGCTGCCCGAAGGCGTGCCGCTGAAGCTCGACGGCTACGTCCGGGCCGGCGGGATGCCCTCGGGCGGCACGTTCCTGAGCGCGCTGACCATCATGTCCCGCCTGCCCGCCGGCGCCCGGGTGGCCCGCGAGCGGGCGGCGGCCGAACCGCGGCCTGCCGGGCGGTTCGCGCGCGCCCCGCTCGGACGCCCGCACCGCGTCGCCGGCCCGGGCTGGTGGGCGGTACCGCTGCCGACGATCGACGCCGAGGTCGTCCGCCGCTCGGCGGCCGCGTCCGAGCGCTACGGGCCCGACTTCACCTACCGGCACTTCGCCGCGGTGAAGCACCTCCCGATACTGGCCGGTGGGGTGGCCGGAGCGGGCGCCCTGCTCGCCGCGGCACAGATCCCGCCGGCCCGGCGGGCGCTGTCCCGGCTGCTGGCGCCGGGCAACGGGCCGGGCCCCGAGCGGCGCGCGCGGTCGTGGTTCTCGGTGCGGTTCGTCGGCGAAGGCGGCGGTTCGCGGGTGGTGACGGAGGTGTCGGGCGGCGACCCGGGCTACGACGAGACGGCGAAGATGCTGGCGGAGTCGGCCCTGTGCCTGGCGACCGACGACCTCCCGGAGACGGCGGGCCAGGTGACCACGGCGACCGCGATGGGCGGCGCGCTGGTGGACCGGCTCACCAAAGCGGGGATCCGGTTCACGACGTTGTGACCTCGTAGTCGGCTTCGCGGAACTCGCCCACCCGCGAGCGCAGCCGCCCGGTGGAGAACGGCCAGCTGAAGCTGTTGCGGCCGTTGACGTCCGTGTAGTAGCTCGAGCAGCCGCCGGACTGGTAGACCGTGCCCGGCAGCGCCGCCTGGACCTCCGTGTTGAACGCCGCCTGCACCTCCGGACGGACCGACAGCGACGTCCGCTCCGCGCGCAGCGTCCGGGTCACCGCCGCCACCGTGTGCCGCAGCTGGGCTTCGACGATCGTGAACGCCGACGAGTGCCCGGTGCCGAGGCTGGGTCCCAGCAGCAGGTACAGGTTCGGGAAACCGGCCACGGACGTCCCCGCGTAGGCCTGCGGACTGCCCTTCCAGTGGTCGTCGAGGCTGCGGCCGTCGGCGTCGAACACCCGCG
>NZ_MUMI01000308.1 GCF_002155975.1 Amycolatopsis kentuckyensis | reverse complement strand
GGCTCGCCGTCCGGACGGCGGCGGCGGCCTCCGCCCGGGGGCTCCGGTGCCGGGGGCACCGCCGGCATCTGCTGCGAGTCCTCCGGCTTGCGGCGGCGGCCGCCCGAACGGCCCTGGAAGTTGCGGACCGACTCCGGCAACGTCGGGTTCGCCATCGGCGTCTCGGCCTTGGCGGCCTCCGCCGGGGCGCGGTGCGAACCACCGTGCCGGGACGGCGGCTCCCCCAGCGCCGGCGACATGTCGGCCCGCGAGAACTGCTCCAGCCGCGACGGGCGGCGGCCGTCGGCGGCCGGGACCGGCGTGGTCGGCGGCACCACCGGGGGTAGGTCCGTGCGCGACGGCTGCCGCGGCGACGGGCCGTTGCTCGGCACCGGCGTCGTCGGCGGGACGACCGGCGGGAGGTCCGTGCGGGAGGCGGCGGCGTCCCGCGGCATCGGCGGCTTCTGTTCGGGCGGCTTCGGCCGGTTCGGCCGCTGGCGCTCGGCGAAGTCGTCGCGGTTCTGGAAGGCCGCGCTCAGGTCCTTGACCGGCCGGATGTCCGACCGCGACAGCTCCGACGGCTTCGGCGGCGGCACGCTGGCCGCCGGACGGCCCGGCGCCGGCCGCGGCGGCTCGGGCGCCTTGCGCGGATCGGGCCGCGCGCCGTTCGGCTGGCCGCCGACGCGCGGGAGGTCCGACCGGGACATCTCGACGCGCGGGATGTCGGGCCGCGACATCTCCACCCGCGGAATGTCCGGACGCGACATCTCCACCCGCGGGATATCCGGCCGGGACATCTCGACTCGCGGGATATCCGGCCGCGACATCTCCACCCGCGGGATATCCGGCCGGGACATCTCGACTCGCGGGATATCCGGCCGCGACATCTCCACCCGCGGAATGTCCGGACGCGACATCTCCACCCGCGGAATGTCCGCACGCGACGCTTCGCCCCGCGGGGCACTCGGCCGCGGCGCCTCGGGCCGGGGCATCTGCGCCTCGACGCGCGGGATGTCGGGCCGCGACATCTCGACCCGCGGGATGTCCGGACGCGACACCTCGACCGGCCGGATGTCCGACCGCGACAGCTCGGCCCGGCGCGCGGGCGGCGGCTCGGGACGGCGGATCTCCGTCTTCGGTTCCGGCGGCTGCGGGCGGCGGATCTCGGTCTTCGGCTCCGGCTGCTGCGGACGCCGGATCTCGGTCTTCGGGTCGGCGGGCCGCGGGACGTCCCGGCGCGTCGGCTCGGCGGCCGCCTCCGGACGGCGCTCGGGCTGCTTCGCGACTTCGTCCGGCTTCGGCAGCCGCATCGGCTGGGACTCGGCCTGGCGGCGGGCCGCCTCGGCCCGCAGCTCGGCGGCCTTCAGCTCGCGCTGCGCGGCGTTCAGCGCCGGGTCGACCGGCGGCACCGGCGGACGGCGCTCGCTCAGCGGCTTCGGCCGGGCGATCTGCTGGGTGCTCTGCACGGAGACGTTCGCCGGCGCCTTCGGGACCGGCTTGCCGCCGAAGCCCTTGTTGCCCTTGCCGAGGCCCTTGCCGTTCGCGGGCTTGCCGTTCGACGCCTTGCGACGGCGCTCGTCGAGGACGCGGTCGATCAGCTCGGTCGGCCGCTCGCCGCCCTCGACCACCGGCTTCTTCCCGGCCATCAGCTGGGCGGGCTTCTTCTTCGGCGCGCCGTCGGGAATCATGCGGTTCTCGTCGGACAGCTTGCGCATCCGGGTCGCCTGCGCGGTCAGCGCGACGCGTTCGAGCAGCACCTCGCCGCCGAACAGCGACTGGAGGCTGTCGCGCAGCGCGGACACCTCGGCGCGCAGCGCCTCCAGCTCCTCGCGGCCCTTGGAGTCGGCGGCGGTGCGGTTCTCCGCCTCCATCTCCAGCTCGTACTCGCGCCGGGCCGCGATCTCGCGTTCCAGCTCCAGTTCGTACACAGCCTGCGCCTCGGCGACCGCGTCCTCGCTCTGTGCCGCGCTCTTGCGGTACTTCACGGCGAGGAAAGCGCCGATCAGGGCGGCCCAGAGGGCCGCGACGATCCCGAGCCTGAGGTAGCGGAGATCGTCGCTGAGCACCAGTGCGAGGGTGGCTCCGATGGCGAGGACAAAGCCGACAACGAGCCACGGCCTGCCCAAGAGGCGGCCGCGCGAGTCGTCACCCACGCCGGTCATGACTGACACCGTACCTGCTCGTAATCCGAACGAGACCTACTCGGTCCAGCGAGCGGTGGGATTCCAGCGCTAACCGGTCGTCCCGCGGGTGCGCTCACGATCGTGGTCCTGCGGGGTCCGGCAGCAGTGTTCGAGCCACAAAGCCGCTGCTACCAGGGCTGCGGCGGACACCGCGCCGACCGCGGCGGCGCGCGTGTCGAGAACCGCGGCGACGAGTTCGTCACGTCTGGGAAAAAGATAGGCCAGCGCCGCGAGCCAGGCGCCCGCCATGAACGCGCCAGCGAGTGACGAAGCCTTGGCGAGGGCCACCGATCGGGCTACCCCGATCGCGCCGACGACCCGGCCGTTCTTGATGCGCGACCGGATCGAAAACGCCAGCACGACCTCGATCACGGCGAGCACGGCGAAGGTGACGCCGGCGAGCAGCGGGAGCTGCGGCAGCGAGCCGTAGGCCGTCTGGAAGAGCAGGTAGCCGAGGCCCAGGCCGAGCAGCCCGGCCACCACCAGGTCGCGGGGCCGGGTGAAGTGCATGCCTCAACCGTACCGTGCAGTAACGTCGCGGGGCTCCGCCCTGGGCCGGGGCCTCGGCCACCCGGGCTTCCGAAGTACCGTTGACTCTCCACCGACTGGAGAGTTCATCATGCGTTTTGTGGGCACCACCGCAACCTTCACCATCGGCGAGCTGTCCCGGCGGACCGGCCTGCCGGTCAAGACGATCCGCTTCTACTCGGACGAAGGCCTCCTGCCGCCGACCGAGCGGACGGACGCCGGTTACCGGCTCTACGACGCGGCCGCGATGGCCCGCCTGGAGCTGGTCCGCACGCTGCGGGAGCTGGGTCTCGGCCTCGCCGACGTCTCCGCGGCCCTGAGCCAGTCGACGACCGTCGGCGAGCTCGCGGTCCGGCACGTCGAGGCGCTCGACGAGCAGATCCGGCGGCTGCGGCTGCGCCGGGCGGTGCTGCGCGCGGTGGCCAAGCGCAATTCCGAACTGGAGGAAGTGAACCTGATGAACCGTCTCGCGTCGATGTCCGACGAGGAGCGCAAGCGGCTGGTCGACGAGTTCTGGGACGAAATGGTCGCCGGGCTCGACATCGACCAGGAGTTCTACCGCCGGATGCGCGCCGGGAAGCCGGAGCTGCCCGACGACCCGACGCCGGAGCAGCTCGAAGCCTGGATCGAGTTCGCCGAGCTGGTCCAGGACCCGGACTTCCGGGCCTTGATCCGCCGCATGAGCGAAACCCAGGCCCAGCAGATCGAGGACGGCGAGTTCCAGCAGCCGGCGGATGCCTGGCAGCAGAACTGGCCGGTCTGGGTCTCCCGCGCGGAGGAGGCGGTGGCGGCCGGCGAATCGCCCACGTCGGAGACGGGGCAAACGCTTGCGGCCGACCTGGCGGCGGCCTCCGCTCCCGACGACCAGGACCCCGCCTCGCCGGAGTTCCGGGCGGAGCTGGCAGACCGGTTCGCGATGAGCGGCGACCCGCGCGCCGAGCGCTACTGGCAGCTGCTGGCGACGATCAACGGCTGGCCACCGGTCCCCACGGCCCAGCCGGCGGTGCGTTTCATGATCGACGCCCTGCGCGGCTGAGCGCACGGAGAGAGCAACTCGGCGACGAACCGGCGGTGAACCGTAACGGTCACCCCCGGTTCACCGATGAGTCACCTTTCCGGCCATCGAAAGCGCGGCGGCCGTCAGCGCAGCTCGAGGTCCGTCCGGCGGACCGTCGCCACTTCGTCCGCCGGGCGGGCCTTCAGCAGCTCGGCGATCGGACCGTGGCCCGGCAGGACCGCGTCCGGGGCGATCTCCACCCAGGGCACCAGCACGCTCGCGCGGTCGGGGGTTCCCGGGTGCGGCAGCAGCAGCTCCGGGTCCTCCGACGTCACGCCGTCCACGGTGACCACGTCGACGTCCAGCGTCCGGGGGCCCCAGCGCAGCTCGCGGACCCGGCCCGCCGCCTGCTCGGCCGCCTGGCCCGTGCGCAGCCACGCCCAGTGGTCGCGGGCCGGGTCGTCGACCACGCAGACCGCGTTGAGGAAGTCCGGCTGGTCCGCCACGCCCCACGCCTTGGTCTCGTACACGCTCGACACCGCGACCAGCGCGGGCCGGACCGCGTCCAGCGCCAGCCGCAGGAAGCCCAGCCTGTCGCCCAAGTTGGAGCCGAGGGAGAGGACCGCGCGGCTCACCGGTCGCGCCGGACCGTGACGGCCACGTCGTCGAACGTCAGCGGGATCGGCGCCGACGGCTTGTGCACCGTCACCTCGACCGCGCTCAGGCGCTCGTCGCGCAGCACCTCGTCGGCGATCTTGCCCGCGACGCTCTCGATGAGGTCGTACGGCTCGCCCGCGACGATCCCCGCCGCCAGCTCGGCCAGCTCGCCGTAGTGCAGGGTCTTCGTCAGGTCGTCCGACGCGGCGGCCGGCCCGAGGTCCAGCCACACGGTGACGTCGACGACGAACTCCTGGCCGTCCCGCTTCTCGTGCTCGAACACGCCGTGGCGCCCGAACACGCGCAGGCCGGTCAGCGTGATCCGGTCAGCCATCCGTCCTCCAAGCGGCGGCCACCGCGACCGCGTCCAGCGAAGCCCCGACCTCGTGCACCCGCACGCCCCACGCACCGGCCGCCGCGGCGAGCGCGGAGATCGCGGCGGTGGCGTCCTCCCGGCCGTCCGGCGGGCGCGGCGTTCCGTCCTTTTCGGACAGCAGGCGGCCGAGGAACCTCTTGCGCGAGGCGCCCACGAGCACCGGGAAACCGAGGGAGAGCAACGAGTCCAGCCCGCGCAGCAACGCCCAGTCGTGCTCGGCGTTCTTCGCGAAACCCAGCCCGGGGTCCAGCACGATGGCGCTCTCGGCCACGCCGGCCGCGAGCGCCGCGTCCACTCTGGACAACAGCTCGGCGCGCACGTCCGCCACGACGTCCGCATACTCGGCGAGCGCCTGCATGTCCTTGCTGTGCCCCCGCCAGTGCATCAGCACCCACGGCACCCCGGCATCGGCCGCGACGCGCGCCATGTCCGGGTCGGCCAGCCCACCCGAGACGTCGTTGACGACGTGCGCGCCGGCTTCGAGCGCCGCGGCGGCCACGGACGCCCGCGTCGTGTCGACCGACAGCGCCATCCCTTCGGCGGCGAGCGTCTTGATCACCGGCAGGACGCGCTGCAGCTCCGTGGCGGCGTCCACCCGGGACGCTCCCGGCCGCGTCGACTCACCCCCGACGTCGATCAGGTCGGCCCCGCGCGCCCACATCTCGCGGGCGTGCTCCAGCGCCTGGTCGAGCCCGAGGTAGCGGCCACCGTCCGAAAAGGAATCGGGCGTCACGTTCAGCACGCCCATCACCACGCACCGGCCGGGCGCGGGAAGCCCCACGCTCACCGGCGCGCCTTGATGAGATCGAGCGCCTCCGCCCGCGACGACGGGGAAGTCTTCAGCTGCCCGCGGACGGCGGAGGTGGTGGTGCGGGCGCCGGGCTTCCGGATGCCGCGCATGGCCATGCAGAGGTGCTCGGCCTCGATGACGACGATCACGCCCCGCGGTTCGAGCTTGCGGACGAGGGCGTCGGCGACCTGGGAGGTCAGGCGCTCCTGGACCTGGGGACGCTTGGCGTAGAGGTCGACCAGGCGCGCGAGCTTGGAGAGCCCGGTGACCTTCCCGGCGGCGTTCGGGATGTACCCGACGTGCGCGACGCCGTGGAAGGGCACCAGGTGGTGCTCGCATTGGCTGTACATCGGGATGTCCGTGACCAGCACCAGCTCTTCGTGGGACTCGTCGAACGTCCGGTCCAGCACCGAGTCCGGCTCGATGTAGAGCCCCGCGAACATCTCCTGGTACGCCCGGGCGACCCGGGCGGGAGTGTCTTTCAGACCGTCCCGCTCCGGGTCTTCGCCACAGGCCAGGAGAAGCTCGCGGATCGCCTTCTCCGCCCGGTCGTGGTCGAAGACCGGGCGGTCGGCGTCACTGGGGCTTCTCTGGTCCATCCACGTCACGACGCTCCCCCTCGCTCTGCTGGTTGCCGGCTTGGTCGGCGAACCAGCCGTGCTCACGGGGGCGTTCTTCACCACCGGGCCGCCACGACTGGCCCGGCTGACCGCCCGGCGAGGTCGCGGGCGTCCAGCCCGGAGGGGCACCGTAGTTCGGCGGGCCGCTCTGGCCGGCCGGACCGCCCGGCTGGCCGCCGTAGTTCTGCGGCCAGTGCGCCGTACCGTTGGGGCCACCGTTCGGGCCGCCGTAGGGACGGCCGCCGTTCGGGTAGGCGCCCGGCTGCGGCGGGGCGTACGGGTTGGCGTTCGGATCGACGGGCGACGGCGACGGGTACGGCGGGCCGCCCGGCAGGTCGCCCGCGCCCTGGGCGGTGCCGACCGGGGTCGGCTCCGGCTTCAGGACCGGCTTCTCCTTCTCCGGCGGCGGCCACGGCTCGCCGCGCTCCATCGCCAGCTCGCCCGGGGTCTTGATCGGCGGCTTGTCCGACGGCGTCCGCTCACCGAACTCGTTGAACACGGTGATGTGCGGGCGCTTCTCGACCGTCGCGAAGATCCGCTCCAGGTCCTTGCGGGTCAGCGTCTCCTTCTCCAGGAGCTCGATGACCAGCTCGTCGAGCACGTCGCGGTAGGTGTTGAGCACGTGCCACGCCTCGGTGTGCGCGGTCTCGATGAGCTTGCGCACCTCCTCGTCGATCTCGTGCGCCACTTCCAGCGAGTAGTCCGCCTGGCGGCCGGCCGAGCGGCCGAGGAACGGGTCACCCTGCTCCTGGCCGTACTTGACCGCGCCGAGCCGGGCACTCATGCCGTACTCGGTGACCATCGCGCGGGCGATCTTCGTCGCCTGCTCGATGTCGGACGAGGCCCCGGTGGTGGGCTCGTGGAAGACGAGCTCCTCCGCCGTGCGGCCACCCATCGCGAAGACCAGCCGCCCGATCATCTCGGAGCGGGTCATCAGGTCCTTGTCGTCCTCGGGGACGAGCAGCGCGTGCCCGCCCGTGCGGCCGCGCGGCAGGATGGTCAACTTGTAGACCGGTTCGATGTCCGGCATCGCCCACGCGGCGAGCGCGTGCCCGCCTTCGTGGTAGGCCGTGATCTTCTTCTCCTTCTCGGAGATGATCCGGCTCTTGCGGGCGGGGCCGCCGACGACGCGGTCGACCGACTCCTCCAGCGCCGCGTCGGTGATCACGTGCCCGTTCTGGCGGGCGGTGAGCAGCGCGGCCTCGTTGAGCACGTTCGCCAGGTCGGCGCCGGACATGCCGACGGTCCGCTTGGCCAGGCTGGTCAGGTCGGTGCCCTGGGCGATCGGCTTGCCCTTGGCGTGCACCTCGAGGATCGCCTTGCGGCCGCGCAGGTCGGGCGCGGACACCGGGATCTGCCGGTCGAACCGGCCGGGGCGCAGCAGCGCCGGGTCGAGGATGTCGGGCCGGTTGGTGGCCGCGATCAGGATGATCCCGCCGCGGGCGTCGAAGCCGTCCATCTCGACGAGCAGCTGGTTCAGGGTCTGCTCGCGCTCGTCGTGCCCGCCGCCGAGGCCGGCGCCGCGCTGGCGGCCGACCGCGTCGATCTCGTCGACGAAGATGATGCAGGGCGCGTTCTGCTTGGCCTGTTCGAACAGGTCACGCACGCGCGAGGCACCGACACCGACGAACATCTCGACGAAGTCCGAGCCGGAGATCGTGTAGAACGGCACGCCCGCCTCGCCGGCGACGGCCCGCGCGAGCAGCGTCTTGCCGGTACCCGGCGGCCCGTAGAGCAGGACGCCCTTCGGGATCTTCGCGCCGAGCGCCTGGTAGCGCGCCGGGTTCTGCAGGAAGTCCTTGATCTCGTACAGCTCTTCGACGGCCTCGTCGGCACCCGCGACGTCCCCGAAGGTCGTCTTGGGCATGTCCTTGTTCAGCTGCTTGGCCTTGGACTTGCCGAAGTTGAGGACGCGGTTGCCGCCGCCCTGCGCGTTGTTCATCATCCACATCAGCAGGCCCAGCACGAGGGCGAGCGGGATGGCGAAGATGAGGATCTGCGTCAGCACGCCCTGCTGGGTCACCTTGGTGGTGAACTTGATCGGCTGGCCGCCGGCCTTCGCCGCGATCAACGAGTCGTAGATCGGGCGGGTGGCGTCCGCGGGGTACTGCGAAATGATCTGGGTGACCTGCTGGCCGTCGACGTCGACGGGCTTGGCCAGCAGCAGTTTGAGCTGCTGTTCCTTGTCCTCGAGGCTGGCTTCCTTGACGTTGTTCGAGGTGATCTGGGAGTTCGCCACCGAGATGGGTGCCTGGGTGTACCCACGATCACTGTCGAAGATCGTGTTGTACGCGAACAACGCCAGCAACCCCGCGACGATCCACAGCAGTGGGTTCCTGAGCACGCTCTTCCGGTTCATACGACTCGGCCCTGGTGGCCTCGACCCTCCCTGGTTGGGCGGCTCCTGTGATACCCGCCATCACGATCTTGACAACCACTGGTGCCTGGACACCTGCTCATCAGGGTACCGTCCGCTGCCGCGTTCATCCCCTGTGAGCCTCTCGCAGGTCAACGGGCGATACCGCGCCGGGGTTCCCGTGCGGTGTCCGAGCCCTTCACGCTAGCGCGTGCCGTCCGACACACTGCTCACCATCTCGCCCAGCCGGGTGCGCAGCGTCGCCGCGTCGGCCGGGGCCACGGTGACCCACTCGCGACCGTCCGTACCTGCGCGGGAGAGGCTCAGGTAGCGGCCGGTCGCGGTGTCGAACCAGGCCAGCACGCGGGACCGTTGCTTCGCTCCGACCTGCGAACGGCTGTTCGCTGCCAGCTGACCGCCCCGCTGCCGGGGCTGCCCGGCGATGCGGCCGTAGGCCTCGCGCGGGTCGGCCGTGACGCGTTCGCTCAGCGGGGTCCGGCGCGCCCGGCCCCGGCGCTTGTCTTCTTCCTCACCCGGCGACGACGGCAGCGACACCGGCACCCGGATCGGCGCGGTGTGCAGGGCGTCGTCGAGCGGGAGTGTGACCGACGCCTCGCTGCCGCGCGGCCCGCCGGGCAGCACTCCGACGACGGCGGAGACCAGGCCGTCCGGCGGGACATCCCGCAGCCAGATCCCGTCGGCGTCCTGGACCGCGAGCACGCCCTTGGTCTCGTCTGCCGCCGCGAGGACGCCCACCGTCGGGGCTTCGAACTGCGGGATGTGCAGCGCGTCGATGGTCAGCGGGGCGAAGGCCAGCAGGTGCACGGCGTCCTCGATCGGCGGCGCGAGCCGGCCGCGTGGTTCGCGGATGCCGCGCGCCTTCAGCTCGACGTCGACGCGGTGACGCAGCGACACGCGCTCGTCCTCGGTCGCGCCGTGCGACCGGACGATCAGCGGGTACGGCAGCTCCCCGACCCGCGCCGACTCCCACAGGAAGTCGAACGCCAGTGGCGAGAAGAACTCTTGCATCATCACTCTCCCGGATCGGACTCTTGCTCAGCGTAGCCCGCACCCCCGACAGAACCGGATGGTTCCGGTGGCGAGCTGGGCACGTCCGGAGAACCGGGGACTTCAGACCGAGCTGGTCGTCGCGGCTCCGGCGAGCATCTCACCGAGGCGGTGCCGCAAGGTGGCGGCGTCGGCGGGGGCGATGGTGATCCAGTCCCGGCCGTCGCGGCCGCCGGTGGCCTGGGTGAAGTAGCGGCCGGTCTCGGTGTCGAACCAGCTCAGCACCGGCGTGCGGGTGCGTGCGCCCAGCCGGCTGCGGGCGTTGGCGGCGATCTGACCGCCGCGCAGCCGCGGCTGGGCCTGCAGCCGGGCCAGCGCCTTGCGGTCCTCGTCGGCCGACGCGCGCTCGTCACCGTTGGCGCGGCGCTGCAGGAAGTCGCCGCCGGTCAGCTGGTCCAGCGGCACCGTGACCGACTTCTCGCTGCCGCGCGGAGCACCCGGCAGCAGCGAGACGATCGCGCTCGCGAGCCCGTCGGGCGGGCACGGCTGCAGGTGCAGGCCGCGGGTGTCCTGCACGGCCAGCAGGCCCTGGCCGCCCAGCACGCCGGCGATCGCGAGCAGCGGTTCGGCGTCCGGGGCGATCAGCTGGACGGCGTCCAGGCTCAGCTCGGGGGCCGCCAGCACGCCGAAGTAGTCCTCGACGTGCGGCTCCGGCCGGCCACGGCCGTCGGCGAGCCCACGGGCGGTGAGGCCCTCCAGCGTGCGGCGGCGCAGCAGCGACCGCTCGTCCTCGGTCGCGCCGTGCGAACGGATGCGCAGCGGGTACGGCAGCTCGCCCAGCCCGGCCGACTCCCACAGGAAGTCCACCTCGACCGGGGTGAGCAGCTCAGCGTTCGGCATCGAGCCACCCCCAGGAGGAACCGGGCCGGGCACACTCGGCGTGCCCGGCCCGAACGGATCAGCGGTCTTCGTCGTCCCCGGACCACGCGCCGATGACCGGCGGCGGGGTCGCCTGGTTCGCGCCGAAGGCCTCGTCCGGGTCCGCCTCGATGAGGAAGGACGCGTGCGTGTGCTCCTCGTCCTGCTCGCCCTGGGCACCCTGCGGGGCCATGCCGCCCATGCCGGGGCTCATCGGCGGCGGCGTCTGCCCGCCGATGGTGCCCGCCGAGGAGACGACGCCCTGCTGCGGCGCCTGGGCCGACGCGGCGCTCTGGCCCTGGCCTTCGGCTGCCGCCAGGCTCGTTTCGTTCTGGGACTTCGCGCCGGACTTGCTGCCCGCGCCCAGCGCCCGCGACGCCAGCGCGCCGAGGCCGCCGGCCAGCCCGCCGATGCCGAGGCCCATGCCGACCTTGCCGAGCGGGTTGCCGCCACCCGGCTGCGCGCCGCCCGGGGCGACGTGGCCCGCGCCGGTGCCGGTGCCGGCGCCGCTGACCGAGCCACCGGCGCCGTCGCTGCCGAGCGTGGCCGCGTCCGCGCCGAAGCCCGCACCCGCGCCCGCGACACCGCCGTGGACGCCGTTCGGGCCGACCCCGGCGTGCTGCGCGCCGAACGCGCCGCCGTGGCCGCCGAAGCCCGCGCCACCGGAGGCGAAGATCGCGTCGCCCGCGCCGGGCAGCGCGTCGACCGGGCCCGTGCCGCCGACGCTGTTCAGCGCGTTGAACGAGAGCGAGTTGTGCGACCCCGTCGGCTTCATGCCGAGCGACTCCGGGCCGAAGCTCGGGGTCGAGTTGTCGACCTCCTTCATCGCCTGGGTGTAGGCGTTGAAGAAGGCGACCTGCTGCGCCTTCACGTCGTTCGCCGCGTCCGCCTGCGCCTTCTGATCGGCGACCAACGCCGCCGGACCGCCGGCCAGCGCGGCCGCCATGGCCTGCTTGGGGTCGTAGTCCTTCGGGGCGGGCATCTTCTTGACCTCGGCGGCCGCCGAGGCCTGCTTGGCGAGCCGGTCGGACATCGTGTGCGCGGCGTCGGAAGCCTGCGAACCGGAGTTCGCGATGGCCACCAGCGCGCCCTGCGCACCCGCGGCGCCCCGGCCGACCCACGCGTTGCCCAGCTCGGAGATCGCGTTGTAGAGGTGGTCGGAGGCCTGCTTCAGCTCGGCGCCGTGGTGCGCCCAGACGTGCCCGGTCGCCTCGGCCGTGCCGGGGTCGTTGTTGTTGACCGCGCCGGCGTAGAGCTGCTGGCTTTCCTGCGCGTTCCAGTTCGGCGGGTTGGCGATCGCCCGGTCGCTGCCCATGTCGAAGCCGCCGGCGCTGCCGCGGGCGCTGTCGACGATGTTCTGCGACGTCGAGTTGTCGCCGAGCGGGACGAGCGAGCCCGGGTCGGTCGCCGCCGGCTGGTCGCTGTGGTTCGGAGCCATGACTACGAGTTCCCCTCTGGACTCAGGCGTTACGGAACGGGTCGGCCGCGGCCTGGTCGATCTCGTGGTACCGGGCCATCGCCGTGACGATGCCCTCTTCGGCGGCGGAGTACTGGTCGAGCAGGTTCTGCAGCGCGGCGGCGTAGGAATCGCCCCCGCCGTCCGCGCGCTGCACGAACTTCGCGGCCATCGCGTTGCCGACCGGGTTGTCGCCGAGCTTCGGCGGCTGGGCGAGCGTGCCCGCGCCGGCGAGCAGGGCCTCGACCGCGTCCTTGCCGGTGCGGATCTTGTTCAGCACGGCCTGCGCGGCGTCGGGGTCGATCCCGACCTGACCCGCCGCGGCCGCGGCCTTGAAGGCGTTCGCATCGGCAGCGCTGCTGTTCGCCATCTGCACTCTCTCCCGTTCCCCCGACCCGGTCACCGCGGGCACGAATGGTCTTCGCATAGGTTAACGCACGTGATCAGAGCCTATGACGCATTCCGCGAAGCCGGGGTTCCGCGGATCCGGTAGTTGCGCCGAACGGTTCTCAGGACGCGTAGACCTTGGGGTCCAGGGTGCCGATGTAGGGCAGGTCCCGGTACCGCTCGGCGTAGTCGAGGCCGTAGCCGACGACGAACTCGTTGGGGATGTCGAAGCCGATGTACTTCACCGGCACGTCCACCTTCACCGCTTCCGGCTTGCGCAGCAGCGAAACGACCTCGAGGGACGCGGGGTTGCGGCTGGCGAGGTTCTTCAGCAGCCACGACAGCGTCAGGCCGGAGTCGACGATGTCCTCGACGATGAGGACGTCCCGGCCCGCGATGTCGCGGTCGAGGTCCTTGAGGATCCGGACGACCCCGGACGACGACGTCGCCGATCCGTAGGAGGACACGGCCATGAATTCCAGCTGCGTCGGCAGCGGCAGCGCACGGGCGAAGTCGGTCATGAACATGACCGCACCCTTCAGGACGCCCACCAGCAGGAGTTCGCCCTGCCCGTTGGCCGGATAGTCGGCAGCGATCTGCTCCGACAGCTCCGCGATCTTGTCCTTGATCTGCTGCTCGGTGACGAGCACGGAGGCGATTTCGCCCTCGTACACGGGTCATTCTCCTCGGGTGGTGGGTTGGGAGGTGACGCAGAGCCTGCCACGGCACCGGCTCGCCTCCAAGTTGCCGGGCAACCAGACGCCGCCCTGACCACGCCACCGGGCGACGAGGCCGTCGACCGCCCGGAGGTGCGCGTCGGTGAGCTCGCGCACACCCGATTGCAGCAGCCACCTGCGAAGAACCCGCCGCCGCAGTGCGGCGGGCTCGGCCTCGAGGACGCCGACATCCAGCCCTTCGGCACCGCCCGCGCGGGTGAAGATCATGTCCGCCACTGTGTCCAGCGCCTCATTGTCTTCCCGCAGCTGCGCCGCCGTCCGGGCGAGCGCGGCCGCGACTCCGCCGTTGAGGACGTCCTCCAGCAACGGCAGGACTTCGGTGCGCAACCGGACGCGGGTGAAGCGCGGCTCGGCGTTGTGCGGGTCGGCCCAGGGCTCGACGCCGAGCTCGGCGCACGCGGCCCGGGTGGTGGCGCGCGGGACGGCGAGCAGCGGCCGTCCCCACGGCGGGTCGTGCGGCCGCATCCCGGCGACGCTGCGCGGGCCGGACCCGCGGCCGAGCCCGAGCAGGACGGTTTCGGCCTGGTCGTCGAGGGTGTGGCCGAGCAGGACGAGCCCGTGCCCGGCGAGTGCCCGGTAGCGGGCCTTGCGCGCGGCGGCTTCCGGGCCGCCCGGGCCGGTGACGTCGGTTCGGCGCACCTCGGCTTCGTCGGCGCCCAGTGCCTTCGCCGCGGCGGCCGCGTCGGCCGCGACCTTGGCCGAGCCCGCCTGGAGCCCGTGGTCGACGACCAGCGCGCGGACGACGTGCCCGCGGTGGTGCCCGACGTGCGCGGCGGCCTCGGCGAGCGCGAGGGAGTCGGCGCCGCCGGACACCGCGACGCACAGCTCGGGCGGCGCTTCGACGGTCTCCAGGAAGGCGCGGACGGCCCGGCGGACGGCCGCGACCGCCGGCCCGGTCATCCGTGCAGGCGCCGGACCCACGCCGCCGGGTCGGAGATCTCGGCGCGCGACGGCAGGGTGTTCGGCGACCGCCAGACGGCGTTGAAGCCGTCCATGCCGACGGCGTCGACGACGTGCTTCGTGAACTTCGCGCCTTCTTCGTACTGACGGATCTTCGCGTCGACGCCGAGCAGCGCGCGCAGCAGCCGGTCGAAGACGCCGCCGCCCTTGCGCCGGGCGGTGAACCGCGCGCGGATCTTGTCGACGCTCGGGACGACCTGCGGCCCGACGGCGTCCATCACGTAGTCGGCGTGCCCCTCCAGGAGCGTCGAGAGCGCCAGCAGCCGGTCGAAGACCGCGCGCTCCTTCGGCGACTGGAGCAGCTCGGCCAGGTTCAGCTTGGGGCCCTGCTTGATCGCCTCCGGCAGCCGGCCGACCAGGTCGGACAGGCTGTCCGTCCCGCCGCCCGCCAGCCCCGAGACGAGCCGCTCGACCTCGTCGGCGAAGTAGTCGCGCAGCCACTTGACCGCGGTGAACTGGAGCCGGTGGGTGCACTCGTGCAGGCAGACCCAGAGCCGGAAGTCGTGGCCGGGCACGTCCATCGCCTGCTCGGCGGCGACGACGTTCGGCGCGACCAGCAGCAGCCGGCCTTCCTTGTCCGGCCCGCCGAAGGGGTCGTACTGGCCGAGCACGCGGCTGGCGAGGAAAGCGAGCACCAGCCCGGTCTGGACGCCGGCGCCGCCGGCCAGGATCGGCCCGAGCGGCCCGCCCTGCTGCGGCAGCGCCCGCCCGGTCAGCGCGTCCAGCCCGGCCGCCGCCGAGCGGACCCAGCCCGGGCGGTCGACGACCTCGCCGGGCAGCAGCGGCAGGTCGAGTCCCAGGTTCGTCAGCTGCCGCACGTGCCCCTCGGCCTCGACGGTCAGCTCGCGCAGGTCGGTGACGGCCTCCTCGGCCCGTTCCCGCGGCACCTGCGGGCCGCCGCGCACCAGCAAGGCGCCGGTCTGCGCGGCGATCGCCCAGTCGACCATGGGCCGGGTCTGCGTTTCCTGACTCACCCTTCCGACGCTACCTGCCCGGTGCCCGTTTCCGGCCACGATCTTCGTACGGTTCGGCGTCCGTCAGGCGCAGCCGCACTTGCGCAGGCTCGTCGCGAGGACGTCGAGGGCGTCGCGGCCGGAGTCGGTGTCGGAGCCGTTGGACATGAACGCGAACACGAGCACCCGGCCGTCCTGGTCGAGGACCAGCCCGGCGAGGGTGTTCACCCCGGTGAGCGTGCCGGTCTTGGCCCGCACCCAGCCCCGGCCGGCCTGCGACGCCGCCGTGTCGAACCGCTCGTCGGCGAGGGTGCCGGAGCCGCCCGCGACCGGGAGGCCCGCCAGCACCGGCCGCAGCTTCGCGGTGTTCGGGTCCTTGCCCTCCTGCGCCGCGGCCGCCGCCAGGAGCTGGGTGAGCAACCGGGCCGGGATGCGGTTCAGCGACGAGATGCCGCTGCCGTCCGAGAGCTCGACACCCGTGACGTCGAAGCCGTGGTCCTTCAGCACCTTGATGGTCGCCCTGGCGCCGCCGGCGTAGCTGGCTTCCTCGCCGCTCGCGAGCGCGACCTGCCGGGCGACCGCCTCGGCGAGGACGTCGTCGGACAGCACCATCAGGTCGGACACCAGCTCGGTCAGCGGGGCGGACTTGACCTCGGCGACCACCTTCGCGTTCTTGGGCGCGGTCGCCTGGCCACCCGCCGAGGCACCCAGCTTCGAGGCGATCGACGAGGCGAGCGCGCTGCCCGCGTTCGCCGTGCGCTGCGAGTTGTTGTCCTTGGGGTTGATGCGGCCGCCGTCGGCCATCACGGGCGACATCTGCGTCGCGTAGGTCGACGGCGCGTCGCCCGCCTCCCAGCCCGGCGCGGTCGTCGCGCCCTTGAACAGGGTCAGGTCGACCTGCACCTTCTTGACGCCCGGAGCCGCCTTCTTGACCTGCGCGACGAGGTCGTCGACGTGCGCGGCCCCGGGGTACAGCGGGGAGTCGGTGCCCAGCGGCAGGTTGGTGAGCGTCGTGTCGCCGCCGCCGACCAGGATCACCGTGCCCGGATCCGCGCCCTGCACGATCTTGGTCGACAGGCGCAGGTTGTGGTCCAGCGAAAGCAGCGCGGCCGCGGACGTGAGCACCTTCGTCGTCGAGGCGGGCGTCACCGGCGACGCCGAGTTGCGGTCCCACAGGACGGTGCCGGTCACCGGGTCGATCACGCTGCCGGTGAGCTGGCCGAGGGCGCCGTTGCCGGCCGCCGAAGCCAGCGCGGCCTTGACGCCGTTCGCGGTCGGTGCCGTCCCGGAGGTGGCCGGCCCCTGGAGCCGGCGCGTGGCCGCGGAGGGCGACGGCGGGTCGCCCTTGGGCGCGTTCGGGGCCCACGGCAGCGCCAGCCGGTTCGCCACCTTCGGGGTCGCTGCGGCGACCCCGCCGCCGGCCAGCACCAGGAGGACGACCACGACCAGCGCGATCAGCTTGCCCTTGCGCCGCTTCTTCGGCGGCTCACCGGCGGACGGCGCCTCGGCCGC
>NZ_MUMI01000307.1 GCF_002155975.1 Amycolatopsis kentuckyensis | reverse complement strand
GACGGCCGCCCGGCACCGGACGGCACGCCCGGGCTGCTCGCCGTCCAGGGCCCCACCGGCTGCCGCTACCTCGGCGACCCGCGCCAGGCCGACTACGTCCGCGACGGCTGGAACATCACCGGCGACACCTACGTCCGCGAGCCCGACGGCTACTTCCGGTTCGTGGCGCGCAGCGACGACATGATCGTCTCTTCCGGTTACAACATCGCGGCCCCGGAGGTCGAAGAGGTGCTCCTGACGCACCCGGACGTCGAGGAGTGCGCGGTCGTCGGCACACCCGATCCGGACCGGGGCGCGGTCGTGACCGCCTTCGTCGTGCTCCGGCCCGGCGCCGCCCCGGGCCCGGACCTCGTGCACGCCCTGCAGGAGCACGCCAAAGCCGTTGCCGCGCCGTACAAGTACCCGCGCCGGGTGCGCTTCCTCGACGCACTGCCGCGCAATGCCAGCGGCAAGCTGCAGCGGTACCTGCTGCGCGAGCGCTGACGGGGGTGACGGGCCCGCTGCCGAGGTGGGGTGGCGGTGGGCCCGCCACGTCTGAGGGAGGACATGACCCGAGCCTAGCCGAGGATTCGAACACATGTTCAGGGCCATTCAGGTGGATTCCGACTACGAAAAGTCACCCCGAAGCCGCCCTTCTCCCCTGCAGCAACACTTCCGAGTGACAAACAGTCCTCAGTGGACACTGCGCGACCACGGCAAACGAGCCACCGCCCCCGCGCGCGACGTCGTCACCCGCGCCGCCGGAGCCGCCACGCCGGAACGCCCGCTTCCCCGTCGCCGCCGGTAAAACTCCTCACACCGCCCTGACCTGCACCGAGGACCATCACCCTGGCGCGCCGCCGAGGCGGTGACAGCCCCGGAGACGCGACCCCATAAAGTCTTCGCGCAGCCATCGGAGGTGACCACCCGCGTGCCCGACGTCGACTACTACGAGGTGCTCGGCCTCCGTCGCGACGCCACGGCGGCCGACGTCAAGACGGCCTACCGCCGGCTGGCCAAGACCATGCACCCGGACGGCGGCGGCACGGTCGGCACCTTCCGCCTGCTGCGCGAGGCCTACGACGTCCTGAGCGACCCGGTCGCCCGCGCGCGCTACGACTCCGGCGGCGCGACCGTGGTGCCGGTGCCGGTCCGGCCGCGGCCCCGGCGCCGCTTCGGCGACGAGCCCGGCTTCGTCCCCGACCTGCCCGAGCTGGACGCCGAGGACCTGAGCTGGTGGCACTTCGCCGGGGAGGACACCCGGATGCGGCACGGCCGCCGCCGCGGGCCCGGGCACACGCCGGTGGTCGTCGCGGTCGCCGGGATGGTGCTCGTGCTGCTGCCGCTGGTCACCGGCGTCGGGTTCAGCACGCCGGTGCTCATCGTGTGGCTGCTGCTCACGGCCGGCACGGCGCTGCTGGTCCAGCGGCTGGCGCGCGGGTACCTGCGGGCCGCGAAGGCGCGCGAGGCGTACGCCGAGGAGTTCGGCGGCCGCACGGTGTTCGGCGCGCCCGGCACCGAGCGCGACGAGCTGGCCGAGCGGCTCACCGCCGACCTCCTCGAGGGTTACCTGACCCGGCTGCCGGGCGCCCGCATCTTCCACGGGCTCGCCTGGCCGGGCTCGGTGTTCGCCGACGTCGACCACGCGGTGCTGTGCGGCAAGCGGCTGGTGCTCATCGAGTCGAAGCTGTGGCTCCCGGGCCACTACGAGACGGCCGAGGACGGCAGGCTGCTGCGCAACGGCCGCCCGTTCCGCGGCGGCGGCAGCCGGCTGGCGGAGAGCCTGGCGGCGTACCGCGGCCTGCTGCCGGGCGTGGCGCTGCGGGGCGTGATGATCGTGTACCCGAGCCGCAGCGGCGACCTGACGACGGCGGACCCGGGTGAACTGGCGGTCGCCCCGATGACCCCGGACGAGTTCCTGCACGAGATCGGCGAATGGCTGGCCGCGGATCCGTCCACAGTGGACCACGAGACGCTGCGGAGGCTGCGCGACCAGGTGGTCGGCGGCGGCCGGGCGGCGTGAGTCCCGCCGCCACCCTCGGCACCGTCCTCCTGGCCTACCTGCCGGCCGCGATGAGCCCCGGCCCCAACTTCGTCCTCATCGCCCACACCGCCGCCACCGGGACCCGGCGGGCCGCCGTCGCCATCGCGCTCGGCGTGGTCGCCGCGGGCGGGCTGCTCGCCGCGGTCGCGGTCTTCGGGCTGGGCAGCGTCCTCGCCCGTACGCCCTGGCTGGCGACGGCGTTGCGCGTCGCGTGCGGTGGGTACCTGGCGTGGCTGGGGGTGCGGCTGTGGTGGCGGGCCCGCGCGCCGAGCGCTCCCGCGGAGCCGGCGACCGGTCGCGGCAACGCCTTCGGCCGCGGCGTCCTCAGCAACCTGTCCAACCCGAAGGCCGCCGCGTTCTTCGGCAGCGTCCTCACCGCCACCCTGCCGCCCACCGAACCCACCGCCGTCAAAGCCGCCGCCGTCGCGCTGATCGTCGTCACCTCGGCCGGCTGGCACCTGAGCGTCGCCCTGCTCTTCTCCTCCCCCGCCACCCAACGCTGGTACGCGCACGCCGAACCGGCCCTCAACCGCGTCGTGGGCACGGTTCTCGTCATCCTCGGCTGCACCCTCGCCACAACGCCGTGAAGGCCTCCCCGCGCGAGCGAGGAGGCCTTCACGAACTGACCGGGAACTACCGGGTCCCACCCGAAGCGCGCTGCTTCTGCGCGTGCGCGGAGCGGGTGCAGACCTCGCCGACGTCGACCGTCTGGCCGCGGTCGGCGTAGACGTCCGCCACGCCGACGAGCTTGCCGTTCGGCGACGAGCAGGTCAGCTGGTAGGCCTCCTTCGTCCCGTACGTCGGCGGGATCGGCGACGAGAACGAGACGTCGCCGGTCCAGTCGTCGACCGCGTTCGGGTCGGCCTGGTCGTAGTTGACCACCACGGCCTTGTAGTCACCCGCCGGCGGGTCGAACAGCACGGCGTGCTCGGACGTCGTGCCGCCGTTCGCCGACGAGCTGACCAGGTTGCCCGCCGAGTCGTAGACGTACAGGTCCCAGTCGGTCGCGGTGTTCGCCCAGTTGATGTTGACGCTGAACTTCCCGTTGTCGACCTTCGGCAGGCCGTCGACGTGGAAGGTGAACGAGTCACCCGCCGGGTCGGCCGGGTAGTTCTGGTTGATCGGCGGCACGCCCGCCGGGTTGGCGACCGCGAAGCCCTGCTGCGCCGGGCCCTGCGGGGTGCGCCCGTACCGGCCGGCCACGTATGGCCGCGTCGACGGGTTGACCGACCACGCGAAGCGCCCGCCGGTGGCGGTGAACTTCGAGTTCAGGTCGTCGGTGATGTAGATCGGCGGCTTGGTGGAGCCGTCGGGCTGGATCACCGGCGACGTCGGCGTCTGGAACGTCTTGTGCAGCTTGAGCTGGTAACCCTTGGGCGCCGAACCGATCAGCGTCGAGTGCTGCTGCGGGTCGGCCGCGTTGCCCAGCATGTCCAGGAACGCCTGCCGGTTGCCGCCCTTGCCGGCGCCGGCCGCGGGGGCCAGGCCCTCGTACTCGGCCACGACGCTGTCGGCGTAGGGCCCGTGGAAGCCGTTGCCGCCGACCTCGATGGTGAAGCCCCAGCCGCCGGTGGCCCAGTACGACCAGTCCTCGGTGGTGCCGGTCGTGTCGTAGAGCGCCCAGCTCGGCTCGCTCGTGTAGCCGTTGCGCGAGGCCAGCTTGTCGCCGAGGGCCTTGTACTGCGGCTCCTCCAGCGGCGGGCGGACGTCCGCCACGCCCGGCGGGCGCAGCACCAGCGCGGCGACGGTGTGCATCGTGATCAGGTTGGTCACCTGGCGCGAGGACACGATCGAGCGCACGTTGCGCACCTCGGGCTCGCTGAACGGCGCGGACCCGCGGAAGGTGTCGCCGCTCCAGGTCAGCTCGGCGCCGTTGCCGCCCCAGAAGCCGCCGTAGTTGCGGTTCGGGTCGGTGCCGCGGACGCGGCCGCCCGGGTTCGCCTTGCAGACGCCGGTCGCGAACTGCGGCGGCGAGTCGTTGACGTTGCAGTTCTTGCGCTTCATTTCGTAGTCGAAGCGGCAATCCTCTGACCTGGGGATCCTACAGATCTGTAAGCTCTGAGCAGGGAAAATAACCAGTGAAGACGGGTGACTGACGAGTGGGCGAGGTGACCCTGATCCTTACCCGATCCTTACCGCTGGAGATCAACTAGCCGCCGGCTGGACGAGCCTGGCACGAGCTGGCGCGAGGCTACGGGGTGGCCCGATAACTCCGGGACGAACAACCGGCCAGTTAAAACAACAGAATGGGCGCGACTGACTATCACAGGTCGATAAACTCGGCATTGTCACGAGCGTTGTGCAATCTTGACACTGGATTGCATGGACACTCAGGCGGCGACGAAGACGTGCACGAAGTGTGGCGAGACGAAGGCGTTAGGCCAGTTTCACCGACATGCGAAGTCGCCGGGCGGATTCAAGCCATCATGCAAGGCGTGCCGTCTAGCCTACGAAGCCGCCCGAAGGAAGGAGCGCGGCGCGGAGATAAACAGCAGAAGGAGGGTGAGATACGCGGATGACCCCGCCCGGGTCAAGAAGCTGAACCGCCAGTACTACGCGCGTAACCGCGGGAAGGTCTGCGAGCGAGAGCGGCAGCGAAGACTTGAAAATCCCGAGAAGATAAGGTCTCAGAAGGCTGAATACTTCCAGGAGAATAAGGAGGTTATTTGCCAAAAGAATGCAGAATGGAGGAGGGCGAACCCCGATAAAGTCAATACCTATTCTCGCACATGGAAGAAGCGAAATCCCGAAAAGGTAAAGGACTCAGCTCGACGATTGTATCAATCCGATCCACAACGTCATGCCAAAAGGCTCGCCGAGTGGCGCTTGAAAAACACCGACAAGGTCGCCGCCCAACGAGCCAGACAGAACGAAAGAAGGCGAAACGACCCAGGGTGGGCCAAGGCCAATCGGCAGCGAACCCAGAGACGCAGGTCGTTAAGAGCGGCCGCCACCGTCAAGCCCTTCACCGCCGCCGACCTGGCTGCCTCCTACGAAGCTCGCGGACTTGCCACCTGCGTCTACTGCGGCGGTCCGCATGACCACGACGACCACATAATCCCGCTGGCCCGTGGCGGCTACCACGCCACTTGGAACCTGGTGCCCGCCTGCGCAGCCTGCAACTGCAGCAAGGGCGCGAAAGACGTTCTTGCGTGGCTCGGCGACCGCGAGGTACCGCCTGCCGTCAGCGCCGCACTCAGCGCCCACGAAGACCACCAGAAGGAGATCGCATGACGACGAACCTCGAATACTTCCGCGTGACGTCCTGGCTACTACAAGTGAGCCTCGCGACGGGGCTGTCCGCCCCGGTCATCCTGGCGCTACTGATCGCCGCCAATCGCGGCTTCCCGGTAAGGCGGCAGTCATGACCGCGCGCGCGAAAGCCCCGGCCGCTCAGCTCCGCGCCGGCCTGAAGGAGTTCTCCGGCTGGCTGGTCAGGGAGCGCGACTACTACGCCGCGAGGTATCGCGAGAGCGGCTTCGGCGCGGACCGTGAGGCAGCCAACGAGCTGCACTTCGTCCTGCAGATGCTCGCCTCCAAGACGCGTGACGAGTGCGGCGTCCGCGACACCCCCGGATTCCCCATCCTCCCCAGCTGAGTCGAAACGCCTTCGGGCGTCCCCGGGATCGAGACCGGGCTGACGACGACTCCAACGTCAGAATGTCACTTCATCAGGAGGATCCCCTAATGGACACGAGCGAATGCCCCAACGGCCACGTCGCCAACTCTGAGGGCAACTGCTTCGAGCCGTCCTGCCCGTACCACGTCAGCAAGCGGCACGATGGGATCGGCCGCTGATCATCGACGTCGCATGAGGGCTTGAGGATCCGGGACGCGGCCAGCTACGTTCGAACACATGAGCGAACAACTCGGCTGGCTGATCTCCGTCAAAGGTCGCGAGCGCATGGCCACCAGGCCTCAGCCCTACTACGCCCACACCGAGGCGGAGAAGGACTGGTATCTCGCCAACTCGAGGCAGCCGGAGATCTACGAAGTTACCCGCGTCCCGGATCCGCTCACGCAGGAGCAGCGCGCCGAACTTGAAGCCTGGGTGCACCGAACCCGCCGAGCCGCCGCTCCGAACACTTCGGGAGGCACTACCACATCACCCGAAAGATCGAGTTGCATCCTGCAAAAGGAGTAGGAGAATCATACCGATGAGCACCAAAACTGGCATTGCCACTGGCATACTCGCCTTGCTGACGCTCGGCTCGCTCTTCGGCCTAGCGCTCGGTGTCGCGGCCGGCAGTGTCGAGTGGATGGTGATCGCCGGGGCAACCACCCTCGCGCTCGCCGGCGCGACACTCGTCAGCTGGTGGACCCGCCACTACCGCCGCTGACGCTTCAGCTGTCGGTGAAGGTCGGCGAGATCCCAGCGCCCATGACCGCCGGCGGTCACTACGGCCGGTTCGACCTTGCCGTCTTGCCACCATCGCACCAGGGTCGCGCGGTCGACGCCGAGGGCTTGGGCGGCGACACCCGTCGGCACCAGCTTGGGCTGCATGATCGCCACGATTGCATGCGAAAGCGCGTCAATCACGACAGCTGCAACGGTCGCAGCGAACACAACGATTGCAACGTTCCGTAACCGGCAAAGCCTTCGGGAATTTCGGGTGGCAATGCCGGATGTCTTGAACATGAAGAGGCCCCCGGCGCCGGGTTGTGCGCCGGGGGCCTCTTGCCGAGCTCAACCCAGCTGCGGCGCCGGCCACGACGTCTGCACGGCGTCGACCCGGCCAGCGGAGTGACGCCGGCCATCCCGAGCTGGCACCTCGAGCGGCTCATCAACCCTCGGCAGGACAATCTCGAAGCTGTTGCCCTCGCCACCCGACGAACAGTTCAGCCTGCGGGGCGGGCAGATAGTAGTCATTCACTCCTCTTTTCCAGGTCTTCGGCGGCCGAGTCGATCAGGTCAAGACTCTCACGGGGCGTGACGGCCAGGGTGGACAGGGCGCTGAACGTTAGGCGATAGGCATTGACGTGTTGCTCGCCGTCCAAGAGGTCCGCCTTCGTCAGCGACTCGAGGTAGGCCCACGTCTTGACTTCGTCGCCGATCCGGGCATCCAAGATCATGAAGTCGGTGCCAAGAGCCGGGTGCGCACCCGCGGACGCCTTGAGTACCTGAACCGTGATCGCGCCAGACTTGCCAAGTGATGACACGCTTCGCAGCTGTCGCGCCAGGCCGCCCGGGCCGCCAACCTCCGTCTTAAGTGCAGCCTCGCCGATGATCAAGTGAAGGGTAGGTGGCTGCTGCCGCTCGAAGATGCCCTGCCTGCGCATCCGGGCCTCAACCACGCGCGGCACGTCCACCGCCGCCACAACCGGCGACGTGCTCACGACATGGCGCGCGTACTCCTCGGTTTGCACCAGGCCCGGAAACAGCTCCGCCCGGTAGAACCTCAAGTCAACAGCGTCGCGCTCAAGCCCCAGGTACTGTCGCGACCAGTCGGGGACCTTGCCGAACGAGCCGCGCTTGCGCGCCTGAGCGGCGATGTCGCGGATCCGCTCTGCGTCCTCCGCGCCGGCGTTGAACAGCTGCAGCAGCTTGTCGACCTCGTCGACCCGGAGCAGGCGTTTACCTTGCAGGATCTTCGACAGCTTCGTCGCATCCCAATCAAGATGGGCCGCGATGTCGTCACGAGACACCCCGGACGCCCTGAGCAGCGCGGCAAGCTCGCGACCAAGCACCAGGCGGTACGTCCCGGGTCCCGTGGATTCCATAGCGCGTGATCGTAGCGTCACGGTCACGTCACCCGTTTGCACCGTGCCAAGTGGCATTGCCAGTTGTATGGTCAGTAGGCACTGACAAGAGCAGACGAAGTTCGGGGACATCATGACAGTCAGAGTCAGCGCAACGGCAACCGGCGGGTACCAGTCCTGGTATGTCTCGGCCGACGACTACGTCCACGACTTCGACCCTGGCACGCTAGGTGCGACAACATACGTGCCGCGCTGCCAGGAGGACCGCATGTATCCGACGCTGCGGTTCTTCCCTGACGAGCTTCACGAGGCCTCTGCACACCAGCGTCGATGCCCGTGGTGTGCGAGTCGGGCGCGATGACGCGGCATGGGTGGCGGACGTTCACGCCCAACTCGGGAGGCGGCCCCATCCTGGGCCCGAAACAGGTCGAAGAGATCGACCTAGGTCCCCGATCGCAGGAGTCCAACCCTCCCCGAACTCCTGCGATCGGGCCTCCGCAGGGGGCTGCCGCCGAAACGCCCCGACGATAGGCGGCAGTCGGCAGCCCCGTCTCGACACCGCACATCGAGACGGGGCTGCTTCTTGTCACGGTTAGGTCACGCAGGCAACGACAGGCGAGATCCACACGACTTCACTGCAGACCACTTCCGGAGGGGACGCCATGACGCCAAGACAGTTCATCATCGCCCTCGCGGCAGCGCTGGGTGCCGTGGCCGCGATCCTGTTCATGACCCCCGTGTCGGCGACCACCACGGGCGGCAAGGACATCTCCTGCGGCTCCGTATGGTCACCGGACACTCACGACGCTATGTACGCCGAATTCGGCGAGTCTATGGACAACGCGTTCGCGCACCGATCCGACTCGGGCAACCGCTACGCCGGCTACGCGGGCGCATGCTCCGATACCCGCGACACCCGAGGCACCTGGGGCTACGTGCTCGCCGGGTTGTGCGTCATCGGCCTCATCGGTGGTGGCATGGTCGGCCGCGACTTGAGCAAGCCGCCAACCTGGGCAGAGGGCAAGCCGGAAGCCTGAAACGACAAAAGCCGCCCCCGAGAACCCGGGATTGCCGGGAACTCGGGGGCGGAGTGCTGCGCGCTGGTCGGCGGGAGGAACCGGCACGCAGCGGTATGGGGGGGCTACTGACCCTTCTGCGGGAAGCTGTAGCCAGCTTGGGCCTGCCCGTTGTTCTTCCACTCGAGCGTGACGGTACGCGTGCCTGGCTTCAAGACGAAGATCGCCCACCCGTTCTTGGTGAGCTTCCCCGCGGCCGGGCTGCTGCCCGCGCCGAACCCGGCGTAGACGCCGGAGTCGTTGCCGGCCCACACGCTGTACTCGGTGCTGCCGTTTGGGTCGCCGAAGTCGGCCGAGGTGATGACAAGCCACATGTCGTCAACGACAGAGCTGTTGCCACCCTCACTGACCTTGCCGACTTCGACCGAGAACACCTTGCGCTGCGCGGTGGCCGCCACCGGCAGGTCGCGGGGTTCGGCGAGTCTCATCAGTTCCTCCACAGTGGGAATGGGGGTGGTGTTGTTAACGAAGGCGGGAATGATCACCCGCTGCATCTGGTCGATTCGGGGGGCGCCGGGGCACGTCTTGCCGACGGCTTTCGTCCACGCGGACGGGGCGCCGAACATGGCGTGCCAGCCGATACCCGAGCCGTACGGGCTAGTGATCTGCCAGCGCGGGATCGTGGGATGGACGCTGGCGAGCCAGCTATTTAGCCGGATGATGCTGTCGACCTGCGCCGGGGTCCACGGTGTGTGTTCCGGGTCGCCGTTGTCCCACGTCTCGAAAGAGATCGCGAAATCATTCGCGTCGCGGTTGGCGTACGCCGACAGTGAGGTGTCGACGTACTGCTCGATCCGGCCGGTGCCGTCGATGTAGAAGTGGCTGTCATCGCCGACGCCGGAGAAGTACCCGTACAGCGAGGATGCCGGCGACACGGCCGTGTGGGCGATAATCGCGCGTGGGGTGATCGCATGCCGGGACTTGCTGATCGGTTTATGGACTGCGAAAGGGCACCATGCCATCAGGCCGACACCTGCTTTCCGTCACTCATTACTATTCGCCGCCTTCTCGAGCCGGTCGACGGCGTCGCGAAGCGACGAGCCGGAGTTCGGCCACATTTCATGTTTGATTTTGTCCAGGTCGGTTTGCATCAGTTCGAGACGAGCCATTACGCCTGGCCGCCCGGGAACACCCGGCCTATCCGGCTCGCCGAACCAGTCGTCGACGAAATGCGTCAGCCGGCGCACGGCCGAGAACACCGGCTTCAGGATTTTCCATGCTGCCCCGAGCGCCGTAAGCCCCCCCAGGACAATGGTAATAATCGCGAAAATGCTCACGGGCTCACCCGCGCAATGCTGAGGTGGCTGGTTTCCTCGGCGCCAGATTCGACAGCCTTAGTGGAGCCGGAAGTCTGAATCGCGGTAATCGTGACAACGTCGCCAACCAATAGCCGCTTGCCGGTCGAGCAGGACGTGAGCACGCTCCCCTGCCCGGCAGACACGCGGCTACCGTTAACCTTGATCGACAGTTCGAGGTTTGTCGTACCGGACGCTAGGCGCAGTGCCGTTTCGATAAGGTAGAAACCGGCCTTGGCGCAAGTGAAAGTCGTGTTGTTGGTTCCACTGACGGTGATGATCGTCGGATCCAGCGACTGCGACACCGGCCACTGAACCGTCGCGGTGACGCCAGTCGTGAACGACTGTGGAGATGTGACGCCATCCGCAACCAAGCGGATGCTTCCCCAGGTCCGCAGGTCGGCGACATTCCCCGCGGCAATGGTCGACGCGGCTGCCGCAACACTGACCTGCGCCAGGCTGATTTCCCAAATCGACGTGTTTTGCGTCAATGAGGGGAGCGTCGGCGAAGCGGCCGGCGTTCCGGTCAGAACATCGTATTCGATTCGGTTATTGACGAAGTCGCATCGCGCAACAACGCGATCCAGGCGGGCCAGAGTGGCGTGAGCCGCAGCGATCGGCTGCGTCTTCTGCGTCGCCAGCTGCCCCCAGTGACCCTCGATCCAGCATTCACCAGTGGGAATAAACACCTGCATGCCGGTTGAGTTGGCGAAGACCGCCATTTCGTTCGCCACGCCGGCGACAACGCCGGTCATCACGCCACGGCGCATCATGGAGCGCCAGGTGTCTTCCGTGACGTTGGAACCCGGCCCGGAGTCGAATGGCGCGTAAGAGTCGAAGGCTGTCGCCATTCGCTAAGACCTTTCGAGATTGTTGATCCGGCTAGCAGCCTGCTTGTAGGCCCGAACCAAGCGCGAAATGTTGCCGCGAGACGGGGTGCCGAGTGTCGGCGTAACCTTCTGCGGACCACCGGGCGTCAAAGAAACACGAATTTCACGAACGACATCGACGACCTGTGTCGACTCCGAATACGGCGTGAATACCGGGTTGTCGAGCTGGACCGCGACAGTGTCCCCGACGTCATAGTGGTCTGGCCAGCGCATATCATCGCTTTCGATCGGCGTGACCGTCAGCGACACCTGCTCGGAATTCTGCGCCAGAGCGTCGGCGCCTTCCTGGTTGATCACTGTGTCCGTCGACGTCGAATCGGCGTTGACCAGAGGGCCTTCGATGCGTTCCCACGTGGCGATCGCCTCGGCGTCTGAGAATTCCTTGATGATCCGCGACGTTCCGGTGCCGCTGGCACCGACGAACACATAGTTCGCTTTGGGCCGACTGCGCGTGAACTCGAAAGACTCGAGGTTCTTCAACGGCACCGACATCTTCACTGTGGCCGAGCGGTCAACGCCCTGGTACACCTGGAACTCGAGACCGGCGGACACCTGGGCAACCCGGAAGCCGACGCCGCCAGCGGTAGCCAGCGGTTGCAGGAAGGTCAACAGGTTGGAGTCCCAGCGACCTTCGCCGCGGACGGTAGCCCCGACAATCGGGTCAGTTCCAAGCGCCAGGCCGACCTTGCGGCGTGGCGCGATCGCCGACGGGCCGAGGTTGACGCCGACGTACGACATCAGGACCGTGGAGGCCGTGCCGCTGAGCACGCTGGACGCCTGGAGGGTGTACGGCGGCGCCGCTTCGGCTGGCGACGGATGCACCAGCCGGTCGAGCAGCCAGATCTCATCCGAGGCGCCCTGGATCTGGAGGTCGTTCGCCGCCATGTCGCGGGTATGGCGAACTTCCGTCCAGATGCCGGAGAACACCCGCTGCCCGCGCCGGTAGACTTCGATGCCCCAGTCCGGGTTGCTGAGCAGGACCGCCGCCGGTGATCGCCGGTCGATCTTGAGCGTCCACGAGCCGACGTCGTTGTAGGATTTCGTGAAGTCAAGACTCTCGTAGTCGTCGATCCGAGCTTGTCGCTGGAAGTTGCTGTCTCTGATGTACAGCTGCCATTCGAAGCTCACGGCGACAGGTATTTCTGCCGGTAGTTCAGTTGCAGCGCGGAGGCGCCGGCCGTCGCGCCGGTCATCTCAAGACGTACGGCGTTCGAGCCTTCGGCCAGCGACCATAGTGACGACGTAGCAGTCAGGGCAGAGAAGATCGAAGTGCCGTCGTTCATCTTCACCGTCCCGTAGCCCGGTCGCGTGTCGACAGTGATGAACTGGCCGGCCGTCAGAGTTACGCCCGTCAAGGTCAGCAGCTCGCCGGTGGTGATGTTCCGCAGCGTGATCGAATTCCCGGGACCGTTGATCTGCCACACCGGCCACGTCTCGACATCGCCGTTGTTGCTGACCGTTGCGTCCACCGCGATCTGCGACGACGTCAGCCGGAGCGGAAAGAACGGGAAAAACGTCGGCGTAACGCCTACGGTGTAGGAAATCGAGATGTCGCTAGCGTCACGCCAATACGGCTCAAACGCTCTGAAAGTCACGTCCGCCTGCTGCATGGACGGCCCTGACACGCCTTCCTTTTCGTCCATGCCTAGGCCATCGGAGTAGTAGCAAAGAATCTCGCGGACATCGCCGAGAGGGGACGTCACGCGCAAAGTTCCCGGCCCGCGCACAGGGTTCATCGCCTTGACGAGGGCTCGCTGTGCCGTACGCAGCGAGCCCTCGTCAGACGCGGCAAGTGTCAGCTTGACCGTGAACTCTTTGATCCCGTGTCGGACTTCGCGGAGCCGCTCCCCTGGCTGCCCAGGAACGCCAGTCGACGCGAACACCGGTGGCGGCGCGAACCTGCCCGATGCATCCCAGTCGACGTCGAGCGTGGTGACCGTGCCGTCGACGGCGATCCACTGCGAGATCTCGGCGCTCACAGAACACCAACCCCGCCTTCATGCTCGATTTGACGGTTTGCATTCCGCACGGCGCCGACAACCTGTCGGCCATCCAGAAGGACTTCGCCGTCGACGTGAACCGGCCGCTTCGCCAGGTCGGCGATCGCCGACCTCACGGCGCGCAGCTCAGACAACAACGCATCCTCGGCGGCCGCGGTGCGGACGTTCTCCGGTTTCCCAGTGCCGTTGTAGACGGACGTCCAGCCCGGCTCGAGCTGTCCGCCGTTGTCGTAACTACCGAACCGGCGGACCAAACCGCCCGCCGCGTAGCCCTTCGGCGGCAGATTCGGGTTCGCCTGCTGAACATTCGAGATGTCGCCGTAGCGGCGCCGGATGTAGTTAATCGACGCGGCGATGTTCGCCACTGGGTCGAACATGTTGTTCGGCAGGCTCGGGTTGCGGTTCGCCGCGAACGTCGGGCCGATCGTCTGGGTCAAACCGCCCGACGGCGTACCGCGCTTGGCGTTGATGTCCCACCGGTTCACCGAGTTGGCGTTCCATCCGGACTCACGCTGGATCAGCACGTTCATGCCGGCTTCCCAGCGCGGCCAGTCGGCCTGCGGGATGCCATCCGCAGCAAGCGCGGCGTCGATCAACGCCAGGTGCTGGCCGGTCGGGATGAACGAAGCACCGGCGCCGCCCGGAAGGGCGAACACCGGCGGGGTGTACTTCGGCAGCTGCGGCGGGTGCGGCAGACCCATCACCGTCTGGGCGTTGACCGTCGACAGATACGCCGCGCCGGCGCCGGCGCCGAGGGCG
>NZ_MUMI01000306.1 GCF_002155975.1 Amycolatopsis kentuckyensis | reverse complement strand
AGCTGCCGGGCCAGCCGGATCGCCTCGGTGGTCAGCTCGACGCGGCTCAGCGCGTCCCCCGAACTGGCCGTGTGGCCCTCGGTGAAGATCAGGTACAGCACCTGCAGCACCGCGGCGAGCCGTTCGGGGCGCTGGTCGTTCGTGAGCCGTTCGCCTTTCAGCTTCTGCTTCGCGCGGCTGATCCGCTGGCCGATGGTGGCCTCGGGGACGAGGAAGGCCCGCGCGATCTCGGCGGTGGTCAGCCCGCCGACCGCCCGCAGCGTCAACGCGACCTGCGACGGCCGCTTCAGCGCCGGGTGGCAGCAGAGCAGCAGCAGGGTCAGGGTGTCGTCGACCCCGCTGGCCGGCTCCCTGCCGGGTGGCTCGGCGAGCGCGACGGCTTCCTCACGCTGCTGCCGCGCGGTGTCACTGCGCCACTGCTCGATCCGCCGCCGGGACGCGGTCGTGATCAGCCACCCCTTCGGGTGATCCGGAAGGCCTTCGACCGGCCACTGCCGGGAGGCGGCCAGCAGTGCCTCCTGGACGGCGTCCTCGCAGGTGTCGAAGCCGCCGTACCGCCGGACCAGCGCGGCGAGGACCTGCGGCGCGAGCTCGCGGAGCAGGAGTTCGACGTCGGTCACAGCTCCGGCCCGTGCAACCCCATCACGGGCCGCACCTCGACCACGCCGAAAGAGGCTTCCGGGAACCTGGCGGCGATCTCGAGGGCGCGTTCTCCGGTCTCGCAGTCGAGCAGGTAGAAGCCGGCGAGGAACTCCTTGGCCTCGGCGAACGGCCCGTCGGTCGCCATCGGCCCGATCCGCGTGGCCAGTTCCGGGAAGGCGAGCCGCTCGGAGACGATCCGCTCGCCGGAGGCATCGAGCTCGTCGTTGAGCTGCTGGTAGTAGGCCAGCCCGGCGGCCCGCTGCTCGTCGCTCATGCCCGCCCAAGCGGAGCGCGACTCGGGATTGCCGTAGATCAGGACCACGTATTTCACTGGGGTCTCCTGTCGAAATCCGTCCGGCGGCGCCTACGTCTCCTGTGCAAGCACCGACCTTGAGGAGAATGGCATGAGTGAGCAGCAGATCCGCGACCTGATGGCGGCCCGTGAGGTGGCGATGACGACCCGTGACGCGGAGACGTTGGCCTCGCACTACGCGCCCGACGTCGTGGCGTTCACGTTGGCGCCGCCGTTGGTGCACCGGGGAGCGGAGGTCATCGACGTCGAGGGGCGCCGGGCGTGGTTCGAGACGTTCGAGGGCCCGATCGAGTACGAGATCCGCGACCTCGAGCTGACAATCGGCGGCGACATCGCGTACTGCCACGCACTGAACCGCCTCGCAACCACGCCGAAGGGCGCACCGGCGGGCTTCGAGCTGTGGTTCCGTTCGACGGTGTGCTTCCGCCGGGAGGGTGCGCAGTGGCGGATCACCCACGTGCACGATTCGACGCCGTTCCACATGGACGGCACGTTTCGGGCGGCGGTCGACCTGAAGCCCTGAGCTTGGGTCGGGTTGGAGGGTGGACCTTGGTGGACCTTGGTGGGGCCGCCACCCCGATGCCCGATTGTGACTACGGACGGCAGCACCGCGTCAAGGCGGGAAAGCGTGCCTTGACCCGGCGCTGCCGTCCGTGTTCTGGCTTCGGATCGGGGTTGCGGGGGAGGTCTGGGTGGGGTGCCGGTCAGGCTGTCAGCGTGCCGTTTACTGCCGGTGAGGTACCTGGGGCGCTACGACCTCGCCGGGGGCCCGGTCGCCGCCGGAGCCCTGTCGCCGGTGGGGCCCTGTCGCCGCCGGAGGCCGCTGTCTCGCGGAGGCCGCTGTCTCGCGGAGGCCGCTGTCTCGCGGAGGCCGCTGTCTCGCGGAGGCCGCTGTCTCGCGGAGGCCGCTGTCTCGCGGAGGCCGCTGTCTCGCGGAGGCCGCTGTCTCGCGGAGGCCGCTGTCTCGCGGAGGCCGCTGTCTCGCGGAGGCCGCTCTCCCGCGGAGCCCACCCTCCCTGGGGGCCGTGCCCAAGTCCAGTCTATCGGCGCCCACCGTCGAAACCGGCCGATCGGCCATCGTCCACCGGAGTTGTCCACATGGGGGTGAACCCTGTGGACAACTCCGGTACCCGGCACATCCGCGCCACCTGCGGCACCATCGACCCATGCAGGTCACCGTGCTGGGTGCCACCGGGCGAACCGGGTTCCACGTCGTCCGCATGCTCGCCGCGAAAGGGCACCGCGTCCGGGCCGGCCTTCGCAGCCGGGGCCGCGCCGAGGTTCTTCGCGACCTTCGGGCCGAGCCCGTCGTTGCCGATGTCACCGCGGATCCCGATGTGCTCGTCGAGGTCTTCGAGAACTCCGACGTCGTCATCAACACCGTTGGGGCGCCCGATCCGGAACCCGAATCGGTGAACCTCGTCGACCGGGACGGGGGCATCGCCGCCATCCGGGCCGCCGAACAGGCCGGGGTGCCCAGGTACGTTCAGCTCTCCGCGCAGTTCGCCGACTCGCCCGACCAGGGTGACCGGCTCGTGCGGTCGATCCTGCTCGCCAAGCAGATCTCCGACAGCGTCCTGCGGAAATCCGCGCTGACCTGGACCATCGTCCGGCCCGGCACGCTCACCGACGGCCCGGCGACCGGCCGGGTCAAGGCCGGCGGGCACCTCGAGCCGGGGCGGATCAGCCGGTCGGACGTGGCCGCCGTGCTCGTCGGGACGCTGGCCGAGCCGCTCACCGAAAACCGGGGCTTCGACGTCGTTTCCGGGGATTTTCCGGTCGCCCCGGCACTCGCCGCGCTGGGCTGACCCCGACCAAAGTCGTACGCCGGGCAATACCTGAGTAGGCCGCCCCGGGTACCGCACCCCCGGTACCCTTCGGAAAGCGAACACCGATCCGGACGTAAATCCCAGGGGGTACGGGCTGTGCACATCGACCAATGGCTGGAGGCGATCCCGCCGCTCTCGGTGTACCTGATCGTCGGTGCGGTGATCATGATCGAGAGCCTCGGGATTCCGCTGCCCGGCGAAATCGTGCTGGTCAGCGCGGCTCTGCTCGCCTCGCAGCACGACACGCTGAGTCCGCTCTGGATCGGCATCCTGGCCAGCGCCGGCGCCATCATCGGTGACAGCATCGGCTACTTCATCGGAAAAACCGGTGGGCAACGGCTGTTCGCCTGGGCCGGCCGGAAATTCCCGAAGCATTTCGGGCCGACGCACCTGGCCAACGCCGAACGGATCTTCAACAAACGTGGCGTGTGGGCCGTCTTCCTCGGCCGGTTCATCGCGTTCCTGCGGATCCTCGCCGGCCCGCTCGCCGGGTCGCTGCGCATGCACTACCCGAAGTTCCTGCTGGCGAACGCGGCCGGCGGCATCGTCTGGGCGGGCGGCACGACCGCGGCCGTCTACTACCTCGGCGTGGTCGCCGAAGAGTGGCTCGGCCGGTTCTCCAAGTTCGGCCTGGTCGCCGCGATCATCATCGGCGTCGTCGTCTTCTTCGTCATGAAGAAGCGCCTCGGCCGCAACCACGCGGAAGAGGAGAAGCAGGAAGAGACCGCCGCCTAAACCGCGACGAGCTCCCGCTTGGGCGCGAGCCGCAGCGAGCCGAGCAGCACCCCGGCGATCACGACGGCGGCGGCGCCGACCTCCAGCCAGGTCGGCTGCTCGCCCAGGAACACGAACGACGCCGTCAGCCCGACCACCGGCACCAGCAGCGAGAACGGCGACACCACGCCGGCCGGGTTGCGCCGCATCAGCGTCGTCCACAGGCCGGATCCGACGACCGTGCCGATCAGCACGACGTAGGTCAGCCCGCCGAGCGCGGTCAGGCCGGTCGGGGTGCCGAGCGTCGTCAGCGACCGCCACTGCGCGGCCGGGCCCTCCATGACCAGCGACAGCGCGAACATCGGCAGCGGTGGCACCACCGACATCCACAGCGTGAAGTGCAGCGGGTTGTCCGGCTCGGCCTTGCGCGTGCTCAGGTTGCCGAACGCCCAGCTCAGCGCGGCCAGCAGGGTCAGGAGCATCGGCAGCAGGGCGGCGTGGCCGGAGCGCTGCCACGCGATCGCGGCCATCCCGGCCACGGCCAGCGCGATGCCGGCCAGCTGGTGCGGCGTGACGCGTTCGCGCAGGAAGACGGCGCCGAGCAGCACGGTGAACGGCGCCGACGCCTGCAGCACCAGGGATGCGAGCCCGGTCGGCATCCCGGTGTCCATCGCGATGAACAGGAACGCGAACTGCCCGGTGCCGAAGCCCAGGCCGTAGCCGAGCAGGTGCCGCACCTTCACCTTCGGCCACGGCACGAACAGGATCGTCGGGACGGCGATCACGGCGAACCGCAGCGCACCGGCGAACACCGGCGGGAACTGGCCGAGCGTGGCGTGGATGGCCAGGAAGTTCAGGCCCCACAGGACGGCGACGAGCACGGCGAGCAGACGGTCACGAGCGGGCATGCCTCCACTGTGGCAACGGCGACCATGAAGAACCAGCGAATATATCTTCAGGAACCTTGTAGCTGTGCTTCACGTATGCTGGCGCCGTGGATCTGGGTCGCTTGCGCACGCTGCGGGAGTTCGCCGATCGCGGGAGCGTGACGGCGGCCGCGCGCGCCCTGCACTGCACGCCGTCGGCGGTTTCGCAGCAGCTGCGCGCGTTGCAGGGCGAAGTCGGCCTGCCGCTCACCGAGCCCGCGGGCCGGGGGCTGCGGCTGACCGACGCGGGCCGAGCGCTGGTCGCTCGCGCCGACGAGGTGCTCGCCGCGCTCGAACGGGCCGAGTCCGAATTGGACACCTACCGCAGCGCGCCGCGCGGGCGGGTGCGGATCGCGATCTTCCAGTCGGCGGGCCTGATGCTGCTGCCGGGGCTGCTGTCGCGCGTCGCCGGGTACGACGGCCTGGAGATCGACGTCCGGGACGTCGACATGACGCCGCCGGAGGTGCCCGGACTGGTCGCGGACTACGACGTCGTCGTGGCGCACCGCGACGAGCACGCGCCGGAGTTCGACTCGAGCCGGCTCGAAGTGGTGCCGCTGCTGCGGGAACCCCTCGACGTCGCGCTGCCGGCCGGGCACCGGCTGGCGAACCAGCGCCGCGTGGAGCTGGCCGAGCTGGCGGACGAACGCTGGATCAGCGTCGACTTCGGCTTCCCGGTCGACGACGTGCTGCGTTCGCTGACCATCCGCACCGGCGTGCGGCCGGTGGTGGTGCAGCGGATCAACGACTTCCGGATCACCGAGCGGCTGGTCGCCGCGGGGCACGGCATCGCGCTGCTGCCGCGCTACACGATGGACACCCGCCGCGGGAGCGGCCTGGTCGGGCGGCCGCTGGCCGGCATCCGCGCGGCCCGGCTGGTGGAGGCGGTCTGCCGCACGGGCGCCCGTCAGCGGCCGGCGGTGGCCCAGGTGATCGAGGAACTGCGCGCGGAGGTCGGTCAGCTCACCGCTTGAAGCCGCGCAGGTACGCCAGCGCGATCCCGAGCGCGTCCTCCAGCGCGGTGAGGTCGTGCCGGATGTGGGCCAGCAGCAGTCCACCTTGGACGGACGTCATCGCCGCCTGCGCCAGCCGCGCGGGGTCGGCGTCGGGCGCGAGTTCGCCCTTGTCCCGCAACGTGGTCAGCCCGCGCGCCAGGTGCGACTCCCACGTCCGGTACGCCTGGTCGACCAGCGGCGCGAGCTGCGGGTTGTCGCCGACCTCCCCGGCGAGGTTGCCCAGCGGGCAGGCGATCGGGCCGCCCGCGCGCCGGTGGACGTCGAGCAGCTGCTCGGTCCACGTCTCGAGGTCGGCCCAGGAGGCCAGCGTGAAGATCGCCGGCTGGTTGCCGAGGATCTGCTCGAGGTAGCGGTCGATCACGGCCGCGACCAGCTGCTCCTTGTTCTTGAAGTAGTGGTACATCTGCGACTTCCCGGCCCCGCTCGCGGCGAGCACCTTGTCGACGCTCGTGCCCGCGACGCCGTCGACGTACATCAGCCCGGCCGCCGCGTCGACGATCGCGTCGCGGGTCCGCTTGCCGCGGGGGGTCGAAGCCGCTTGCGCCTCCATGTACTGAATAGTACAGTTCGGCTCACTGTACCGATCAGTACAATCAGCTAGGGGGATCCATGACGCTCGACCACGCCCTGACCGGGCTGAACGACCACCTCCGGGGCGCCCTGCCGCCGGAGATCTCCGCGGTCCTCGAGGCGGACCGGCGCCGGGCCGCCGGAACGAAGTTCGCCGACGTCGGCGCGGAAATCGAAGACTTCGAGCTGCCCGGCGCCGACGGGACGAAGACGCGCCTGAGCGAACTGGTCGCGGAGGGACCGGCGGTGCTCGTGTTCTACCGCGGCCAGTGGTGCCCGTACTGCAACCTGACCCTGCGCACCTACCAGCAGGAAGTGCTCCCCGAGCTGGCGAAGTTCGGCGCGACCCTGGTGGCGATCAGCCCGCAGCGGCCGGACGGCGAACGGCCGGACCTGGCGTTCCCGGTGCTTTCGGACGTCGGCAGCACGGTCGCACGGGGGCTCGGGCTGAGCTACCCGGTGTCCGAGCCCGTGCGGGAGGCCATGGTGACGCTCGGCACGGACCTCGAGGAGGTCAACGGCACCTGGGAGCTGGTCCACCCGGCGGTCGTCGTGGTCGGCCGCGACCGGGTGCTCCGGTTCGTCGACGTCCACCCGGACTTCGTCACGCGGACCGAGCCGGCGGACATCCTGGAAGCCGTCAAGTCGCTTTGACGCTGTGCCGGACGCGGTAGGTGATCACCGAACCCAGGACCAGGGCCACGGCCAGGGAGAGCAGCAGGCTGATCCCGGGTTCGGTGACGATCCGGCCGCCGGCGTAGCCGAGGAAGGCCACGTACGACGTCCAGAGTGTGACGCCGATGGCCGAAGCGGCGAAGAACTCCGCCATCGGCCACCGGAGTGATCCGGCGAGCAAGGCACCGAGCGTCCCGCCCGACGGCAGCCAGCGGGCGACCACCAGCACCGGCCGGGGATGGCGCTGCAGCCGCCCGTCGAGCCAGCCGAGGCCGTCGGCGATCTTCTTCCGCCTGCTCAGCCGGTCCAGCGCCGCCCGGCCACCGAACCGGCCGAGGGCGTAGAGCGCCTGGTCGGACGCCAGGCACCCGGCACTCGCCACGGCGATCACCAGCGCCAGCGACGTCCCGCCCTGCGCCGCCGCGACGCCCATGCCGAGGATGGTCACCTCGGTGGGCAGCAGCGGCACCAGCGAGACGACGAACAGCACCAGCAGTCCCGCCGTCGATCCGTCCACACCTCCATTAACCGCCTGCTCGCCGCCGATCACTCCCGATCGGCGGGGACTCACAGCAACCCGACAGCTCTTCCACAGAGTCGCCGAAACCATGCCAGGAGTTGTCATGGTTCGCCGTGAGGCTGGGCGCATGAGCACACTTTCCGGAAAAGTCGCCCTGGTGGCGGGCGGGACGCGGGGCGCGAGCCGGGCGATCGCCGTCGAACTCGGCCGCGCGGGCGCCTTCGTGTACGTGACCGGCCGGACGACCCGCGCCGGACGGTCCGAAGTGGACCGTCCGGAGACGATCGAGGAGACGGCCGAGCTGGTCGAGAAGGCCGGCGGCGAGGCGGAGGCGATCCGCGTCGACCACCTGGTGCCGGACGAGGTCGAGGCGCTGGCCGGGCGAATCGACCGCCTCGACATCCTGATCGACGGCCTGTGGGGCGGTGACCAGCACCTCGGCTGGGGCAAGCCGGTGTGGGAACACGACCTCGAGGCGGGCCTGCGCATGATCCGCCTCGGCATCGACGCGCACCTGATCACCAGCCACTTCCTGCTCCCGCTGCTGATCAAGCGACCGGGCGGCCTGGTCGTCGAACTGACCGACGGGACGGCCGAGTACAACGCGAAGTACCGCGAGGGCACATCACTGCCGTTCTACCTGGCGAAGGCGTCGGCGCACCTGCTCGCGATCGGGGAGGCGGCCGAGCTGGCGTCCCACGGCGCGACGGCCGTGGCGTTCACGCCGGGATACCTGCGGTCGGAGGCGATGCTGGACATCTACGGGGTGACGGAGGACAACTGGCGCGACGCCTGCGAGCGCGTCCCCCACTTCGCGATCTCGGAGACGCCGACGTTCTGCGGCCGCACGGTGGCCGCGCTCGCGGCGGACCCGGACCGGCACCGGTGGACCGGGCAGACGGTGAACAGCGGGCAGCTGGCGAAGGAGTACGGCGTGGACGACGTCGACGGCAGCCGCCCCGACGGCTGGCGGTACATGACGGAGGTGGCCGACGCCGGAAAGCCCGCGGACACCACCGGCTACCGCTGAGCGTTGCGGGCGGCCAGTTCCGCGCCGATCGCGGCCAAGGCCGCCCGCAACTCCGGCGGGTCCAGCACCTCCACCCCCGGGCTCAACCCGACCAGCTGACCGAGGCCGATCTCGCCGTCTTCCAGGGCGAGCTCGGCCTCGGCCCAGCCGTCCTCGTCCGGCGTCCCCAGCGAAACCACGGTGTCCGCGAGGTGCTCCCCGCCGAACACCCGGCGTAGTTCGCGCACGGCGGTCCGGTGCAGCCGGGCTCGCACCCGCACCGGCCGCGCGACCTGCTCGAACGTCGCCGACGACGAGCGCCACCAGTCGGCCAGGTCGAACTCCGGTGGCCGCTCGAACGGCACGTCCGACGTCCGGACGTCGAGGATCCGCGACACCCGGTAGGTCCGCAGAGCGTCGTCCGGCACCACCCGCGCGACCAGGTACCAGACGCCCGCTTTCAGCACGAGCCCCAGCGGTTCCAGCTCCCGCGCGGCCACCTTGTCCCGGCGCTGGTAGGCCACCGAGACCCGCCGCTGGGACCACACCGCCCGCGCCACCGCCGCCAGCGAGGGCGGCTCGTCCGGCGAACCGAACCAGCCCGGCGCGTCCAGGTGGAACCGCCCGGCCACCAAGGCCGCGTGTTCCCGCAGCTCAGCGGGCATTCCGGCGGACACCTTCGCGCGCGCCGCGCTGCCCGCCGTGTCCAGGCCGAGCCCGGCGAGCGCGTCCGGTGCCCCCAGCGCGAACAGGGCGACGGCCTCCCGCGCCGTCAACCCGTCGAGCCCGGAGCGCCAGCCGTCGACCAGGCGGAAGCCGCCGTGCCGGCCCTGCTCCGTCCACAGCGGAACGCCCGCTTCGCGCAGGGCCGCCAGGTCGCGGTGCATCGTGCGCTCCGAGACACCCAGTTCCGCGGCGAGCTCGGCGGCGGTCGCGCTGCGCCGCCGTTGCAGCGTGAACAGCAGCGCGACCAGCCGCTCGGCTTTCACGGACTACCGGTGGGCGCGGTTCACCGCCGAGACGACCGCGCGCAGCGACGCCGTGACGATCGACGGGTCGATGCCGATGCCCCAGAACACCCGGTCCGAGATCGCGCACTCGATGTACGACGCGGCGCGCGCGTCGTCGCCCGGGGAGAGCGTGTGCTCGCTGTAGTCCAGCAGGCGCAGGTCGTACCCGACCGTTGACAGCGCGTCGAAGAACGCCGCGATCGGCCCGTTGCCGCGGCCGGTGACCTCGTGCTCGTCACCCTCCACGCGGACGGTCGCGGTGATGTCGTACTCGCCGTCACCGTTGTCGCGGACGTGCTGGCGGACCAGCTCCAGCGGCGTCTTCAGCTCCAGGTACTCGGCCGAGAAGGCGTTGTACATCGTGGTCGGGTCGACCTCGCCGCCCTCGGAGTCGGTGTAGCGCTGGATGACCTTCGAGAACTCGATCTGCAGCCGGCGCGGCAGGTCGAGCTGGTGCTCGGCCTTCATGATGTAGGCGACGCCGCCCTTGCCGGACTGCGAGTTCACCCGGATCACGGCCTCGTACGTGCGGCCGACGTCCTTGGGGTCGATCGGCAGGTACGGGACCTCCCACGGGTACTCGTCGATCGGGACGCCCTGCTTGTCGGCGGCGTCCTTCAGCGCGTCGAGGCCCTTGTTGATCGCGTCCTGGTGGCTGCCGGAGAAGGCGGTGAACACCAGGTCGCCACCCCACGGCGAGCGCTCGCCGACCGGCAGCTGGTTGCAGTACTCGACCGTCCGCTTGATCTCGTCCATGTCGGAGAAGTCGATCTGCGGGTCGATGCCCTGGCTGTAGAGGTTCATGCCCAGCGCGACCAGGTCGACGTTGCCGGTGCGCTCGCCGTTGCCGAACAGGCAGCCCTCGATCCGGTCCGCGCCGGCCTGGTAGCCCAGCTCCGCGGCGGCGATGCCGGTGCCGCGGTCGTTGTGCGGGTGCAGCGACAGGATCACCGAGTCGCGGCGGGCCAGGTTCCGGCTCATCCACTCGATCGAGTCGGCGTAGACGTTCGGGGTGGCCATCTCGACGGTCGCCGGCAGGTTCAGGATCACCGGCTTCTCCGGCGTCGGCTGCCAGATCTCGGTGACGGCGTTGCAGACCTCGAGCGCGTAGGACAGCTCGGTGCCGGTGTAGGACTCCGGCGAGTACTGGAACCGGAAGTCCGTGTCGGGGTGCTTCGCGGCCAGCTCGACGACCATTTCCGCGGCCTGCGTCGCGATCTTCTTGATGCCCTCGCGCTCCTCGCGGAAGACCACCCGGCGCTGCAGGATCGACGTCGAGTTGTAGATGTGGACGATCGCGCGCGGCGCGCCGTCCAGGGCCTGGAAGGTGCGTTCGATCAGCTCCGGGCGGCACTGGGTCAGCACCTGGATGCTGACGTCGTCCGGGATGGCGTGCTCTTCGATGATCTCGCGGACGAAGTCGAAGTCCGTCTGGGACGCGGCCGGGAAGCCGACCTCGATCTCCTTGTAGCCCATGCGGACCAGCAGGTCGAAGAACTTGCGCTTGCGCGCGGGCGACATCGGGTCGATCAGGGCCTGGTTGCCGTCCCGCAGGTCGACGGCGCACCACAGCGGCGCGCGCTCGATGCGCTTCTCGGGCCAGGTGCGGTCGGGCAGGTCGATGTTCTCGACCAGGTCGTACCAGGGGCGGTAGCGGTGCACCGGCATGGACGTGCCGCGCTGGGTGTTCCAGGCGGGCTGGTCAGCGGGCGCGGGACGAGAAGGTTTGCGGATCTTGCTCATGGGATTTGGGGTGTCTCCAGCTCGACGGGTGCGACCGGCACCACGAAGCCCCGCGACGGGGAGCCGGTCCGGTCAGGCCCCGTCGCGGCAGCGAAGCAGGAGAGCACGCGCCACGGGCCCACCATAACCACGGAACGCCGGGTGAGGGAAGCCGGGCCGCAATGGAACCGTGACCCAGTCGGTTACTTGTGGGTAGCAATCGGCCTGGTCCCATGCGAAACTGCGGGCATGGGTGAGCACGCAGAGTCGTCGGAGGAGACCCGCGTCTCCCGCCGCGCCGCCGTCGACTGGCGCGAGAGGCGCGGCAAGGTCGCTTCGCTGGTGGCGTCGATCGTCCGCTGGGTCGGCCTGGTCTTCGCCGCGTTCCTGGTGATCCACGTGATCTTCACGGTCGGCTCGGCCAACCCGGGCAACGGCATCGTCTCGTTCGTGAAGTCCTGGGCGGACAGCCTGGCGCTCGGCTTCAGCGACCTGTTCACGCCCAGTGACGAGAAGCTCCGCGTGCTGGTGAACTACGGCATCGCGGCGATCTTCTGGATGGTGGTGTCCGGAATCCTGGCCAAGGTCATCCGCCGCGTCGGCGGCGCTTCCTGACCCAAGACCGCGCCACACCCCCAGCTTGACCCGATTCCCGCCACCGATCCCCCGTGATCAGACCCGTAACCCACGTGATCAGACCCCGAACTCACGTGATCAGACCCGTAACTCGCGTGATTAGACCCGGAACTCGCGAGTTCC
>NZ_MUMI01000305.1 GCF_002155975.1 Amycolatopsis kentuckyensis | reverse complement strand
CGGGGCGGCCGTGCGGCGGGTGCCCGGCGTGGTGGCGAACCCGTTGCCGCTGCCGCTGACCGTCCGGCCGGACATGACCCGCGCCGAGCTGCTCGCGCACACCGCGGCGGAGGTCCGGCGCACGGTGCGGCACCAGCGCTACCGCGGCCGCCTGGTGCGTGGTCACCTGGGCCTGCCGGGTGACGTCCGCCCGTTCGGCCCGGCGGTCAACGTCCTCGGGCTGGGCGAAGCGCGCTCGTTCGGCGGCTGCGTCGCGACCGGGCGCGTCCTGTCCACCGGCCCGGTGGACGACCTCGAGTTCATCATCGGCGAGACCGGCGGCGACGGGCTCTTCCTCGACGTCAACGCCAACCCGGCGCTGTACACCGGCGACGAACTGGACGGGCTGCTGACGCTCTTCGTGGCCTTCCTCGCGGAGTTCGCGAACTTCGCCGACGACCGGCCGCTGGCCCGGCTCGACGCCGGCCCGGCCCGGCCGGTGTGGGGCGTCGGCGAGCCGGGCCCCACCGAAAACCTCGGCGAGCTGCTGCGCACGGTGGCGGAGACCGCGCCGGACACCGAAGCCGTGCTGCTGCTCGACTCGGCGCACCGGGTCGGCGCCGGTCTCGTGGCCGCCGGGGCCGGGGCCGAGTCCGTCGTCGGCGTCGCCGGCGAGGTCACCGGTGCGGTGCTGGGCGTGTGGGCCGCGGGCGGGGCGTACCTGCCGGTGGATCCGCACGAGGTGAGCGCGGACGTCCTGGCAGGCGTCGATTTCCTCGTGACACCGCGGGCGACGGCGGAGGAGGTCGCCGCGCGCGTACCCGGACTGCGGGTGCTCGTCGTCGAAGACCTCCCCGAAGCCCCGGATTTCGAGTTCGTGCCGCGGTTCGACGGCAGCGCCGCCTTCGTGAGCGGCCCGGCGCGCACGGTGGTGTGCGACGCCGGGCTGATGAACCAGCTCCGCGCCCGGATCGACGCCGAGGGGCTCGCCGGGCTGCGGTCCGCGAGTTCGGCGTGGGAGCTGTTCGCCGGAGCCGTCCACAACGGACGGCCGGTGCGCAACACCCGGATCGCCGTGCTGGGACCGGATCTACGCCCGGTGCCCGACGGCGTCATCGGCGAGGTGTACGTCGGCGGTACCGGGGTGGCACGGGGGTTCGCGGGCGATCCCGCGGGCACCGCGGCCCGGTTCGTCGCCGATCCGGCCGGACCGCCGGGGTCGCGGATGGTCCGGACCGGCGACCGGGCTCGCTGGAGCGCCACCGGTGAGCTGGAACACGTCGACGCCGCGAGTCTCCGTGGGGTTCGGCTCGACCTGGGCGAGCTCGGTACCGCACTGCGCGAGCTCGACGGCGTGCGCGAAGCCGTCGCGGTGGTGCGGCCGGATCCCTCGGGAGCACCATTCCTGGTCGGGTACGTCGAGGGCGAGCCGGACGAGTCCGCCGTGCGGGCGGTGCTGACCGCGGGACTCCCGGCCGCCGTGAAGCCCGCGGTCCTGGTCGCGAGGCTCGACCGGATTCCCCTGGACCGCAGGGGGAAGATCGATCGCGAACGGCTGCCGGAGCCGCCGTGGCCGGCCGCGCCCGGGGCGAAGCCGCGCGACGAGCGCGAAGAAGCTCTCGCCGGGCTGTTCGCGGAAGTGCTGGGGCAAACCGGCGACGGGGACGACTTCTTCGCGCTCGGCGGGCACTCGCTGCTCGCCATCCGGCTGGTCCGGCGGATCCGCGAGGTGTTCGGGACGGACCTGCCGGTGTCGGCCGTGTTCGAGGCACCGACCGTGGCGGCACTGGCCGGGCGGATCGCGGCGGCCGGCGGTTCGGCCCGCCCGGCCCTGCGCACGGCCGATCGCCCGGACCGGGTACCGCTTTCCCATGCGCAGCAACGGCTGTGGTTCCTCGAGCAGTTCGGGGACGCCGGCTCCGCCTACCACGTCCCCGTGCTCGTGCGCCTGTCCGGCCCGGTCGACGCGGCCGCGCTGCGCCTGGCCCTCGGCGACGTCCTCGCCCGGCACGAGAGCCTGCGCACGGTGTACCCGGCGCACGAACAGGTGCCCTACCAGCACGTCCTCGATCCGGACACGGCGTCGCGACGCCTGCCCTTCGACACGGTCCCGATCACCGAGGCCGGCCTCGACGCCGCGGTGGCGGTGGCCGTGGCACGGCCGTTCGCCCTGGCGACGGACCTGCCGCTGCGCGCCCGGCTGTTCCGCCTCGCGCCGGAAAGCCACGTCCTGCTGCTGGTGATGCACCACATCACCGGCGACGCGATGTCGTGGGCCCCGGTGTGGCGCGCCTTCACCGCCGCCTACGAGACGCGCGCCCGTGGCGAGGTCCCGGTGCCGTCGGAGCTGCCCGCGCAGTACGCGGATTTTGCGGTGTGGCAACGGGAAATGCTGGGCTCGGAGGCCGACCCGGACAGCGTCGTCCGCCGTCAGCTCGACTTCTGGCGGACGACTCTGGCCGGCGCACCGGACGAACTGCCGCTCCCCTTCGACCGTCCGCGGACGGCGGCTTCGACGCCGTCCGGTGGCCGGGTGCCGTTCGCGGTGGACGCCGCCACGCACGGCAGGCTCGCCGAGCTCGCCCACCGCGGCGGGGCGACGGTCTTCATGGTCGTCCAGGCGGCCTTCGCGGTACTGCTGGCGAAGCTGGGCGCCGGGACCGACCTCCCGATCGGCACGGCCTGCGCGGGCCGGCCGGACCAGGCCCTCGACGAACTGGTCGGCTTCTTCGTCAACACGGTGGTCCTGCGCACCGACCTTTCCGGCGATCCGTCGTTCGGCGAGCTGCTGGCCCGCGTCCGGGAGACCGACCTGGCCGCGTTCGCCCACCAGGACGTGCCGTTCGAGCTCGTCGTGGACGCGCTCAACCCGGCCCGTTCGCTCACGCGCAACCCGCTGTTCCAGGTCATGGTCGTGGCCCGGGCGCAGGCGGACCGGCACGGCGAGCTGGCCGGTGCCCGGGCCACGGTCGAGGAACTGCACACCGCGACCGCGAAGTTCGACCTGCTGCTCGACTACGCGGAGTCCTCCGGCGGCGGGCTGGCGGGCGCGCTCGAATACCGCGCGGACCTGTTCGACGCCGAGACCGCCGAGCGGCTGGCCGGCCGGCTGGCCCGGCTGCTCGAAGCCGTCCCGGCCGCGCCGGATCGGCCGATCTCGGACCTCGACGTCCTGGACGACGGCGAGCGGCGGCAGGTCGTGACCGCGTGGAACGACACCGCGCACCCGGTCCCGGCGGTGCCGATGCCGGAGCTGTTCGCCGCTCAAGCACGGGCCACCCCGGACGCGCCCGCCGTGGTCTTCGAAGGCGAAACCGTCACGTACGCCGAGCTGGCGGCCCGGGTCGACCGGCTGGCCGGGGTGCTCGCGGCGGCCGGGGCGGGACCGGAGCGGGTGGTGGCCGTCGTGCTGCCGCGCTCGGCGAACCTGGTCGTGGCGCTGCACGCGATCGCGCGGTCGGGCGCGGCGTTCCTGCCGGTCGACCCGGACTACCCCGCCCAGCGGATCGGGCACCTGCTCGGCGACGCCGCGCCGGTGCTGGTGGTCACCGACAGCGCGGCAGCCGCGCTGATTCCGTCTGCGGTGGACAGTCCGGTGCTGTCGCTCGACGACCTCCCGCCGTCGCCGCCCCTCCCGGAGGTCCGGCTCCGCGGGGACAACGCCGCCTACGTGCTCTACACCTCGGGCTCGACCGGGAAGCCGAAGGGGGCCGTGGTGTCCCACGCGGCGCTCGCGAACCGCGTGCGGTGGATGCAGGGCACCTACCGGCTGTCCGCGTCGGATCGCGTGCTGCAGAAGACGTCCTGCGGGTTCGACGTGTCGGTGTGGGAGTTCTTCTGGCCCCTCGTCACCGGGGCGACGCTGGTCGTGGCCCGCCCGGACGGGCACCGCGATCCGTGGTACCTGGCCGAGGTGATCCGGCGCGAGGGCGTGACCGACCTGCACTTCGTGCCGTCGATGCTGGCCGAGTTCCTGCGGGTGGCCGACAGTGCCGCGTGCGCGGGCCTGCGCCGCGTCTACTGCAGCGGGGAGGCGCTGTCGCCGGCGCTGCGCGAGGAGTTCCACGCGAAGCTCGGCGCCGAGCTGCACAACCTCTACGGCCCGACCGAGGCCGCCATCGACGTCACGGCGTGGGCGTCGCCGCCGGACCGCGAGCTGCCGGTGGTGCCGATCGGGCGCCCGGTGTGGAACACCCGGCTGTACGTGCTGGACGACCGGCTGCGGCCGGTCCCGCCCGGCGCGCCCGGGGAGCTGTACCTCGGCGGGGTCCAGCTCGCCCGCGGGTACCGGGGGCGGCCGGGGCTGACCGCGGACCGGTTCGTGGCGAGCCCGTTCGGCGACGGCGAGCGGCTGTACCGGACCGGGGACCGGGCCCGCTGGAACCGCCACGGCGAGGTCGAATACCTGGGCCGGGCCGATCACCAGGTGAAGATCCGCGGGGTGCGGATCGAGCCGGGCGAGGTCGAGGCCGTGCTGCGGAGCCACGGCACCGTCGCCGACGTCGTCGTGCTGGCCCGGCCCGACACCGCGGGCGACCAGGAGCTGGTGGCCTACGTCGTCCCGGCGCCCGGGTGCGCCTGCGACGCCGAAGTGTTGCGCGCCCATGCCGCGGGACGGCTGCCCGCCGTGATGGTGCCCGCCGCGTTCGTCCCCGTGGCCGCGTTCCCGGTGACCCCGCACGGCAAGCTCGACCGAGCCGCGCTCCCCCGGCCGGAACGGGCCGGTTCCCGGCGCACGGCGGATCTCCCGGGGAAGGTGCCGGTAGAGCTCCCCGCCGCGGCCCGGGAGCGGGTCGCCGGGCTCGCGGCGGACGCCGGGGTGTCCGCCGACGCCGTCCTGCGGGCGGTGTGGACGATCCTGGTCGCCAAGCTGGGTCTCGGCGACGACGTGCCGGAACTGCCGGGCGCGGTGACGGTCCGCGAACTGCTCCGCCCGACCGGGGAATCCGGCGACCTGAGCTACGCCGCCGGGCTGTTCGGCCCAGCCGGACCGGCCGAGCTGCGGGCCTGCTTCGACGCGGCCGTCGAAGGCATCCTGGCGGATCCGGACACCCCCGCCATCGCCGTGGACCTCGGCGCCGAGCCCGCCCGGCCGGCCGAACCGGATGACGTCACGACGACGCTGGTGGACCTCTGGGAAGCGCAGGTGGCCGGGTCGGCGGACCGCGTCGCCGTCACCTGCGGCCGCGAGCGGGTGAGCTACCGGGAGCTCGACGCGCGGGCCAACCGGCTGGCGCACGCGCTGATCGCCCGGGGTGTCGGCCCCGACCAGCTGGTCGCGTTGCTGCTGCCGCGCTCGGTGGACCTCGTCGTCGCCGTGCTGGCGGTGCTCAAGGCCGGCGGCGCGTACCTGCCACTGGACCCGGACAGCCCGGCAGGCCACCTCGATCACGTGCTCGGGGACGCCAAGCCCGTGCTGGTCCTCGGTGCCCGGCCCGCAGCGACCGGGCTGCCCTGCCTGCCGCTCGACGATCCCGGGCTCGCCGGTCACCCGGAAACCGCGCCCCGGCGGCGGATCCGGCCCGGCCAGCTCGCGTACGTCGTCTACACCTCCGGTTCGACCGACCGGGCGAAGGGCGTGCTCGTCTCGCACGCCAACGTGACCCGGCTCTTCGCCTCGACCGCCCACTGGTTCCACTTCGGACCGGGCCAGGTCTGGACGCTGTACCACTCCTACGCGTTCGACTTCTCGGTGTGGGAACTCTGGGGCGCCCTGCTGCACGGCGGGCGCCTGGTCGTGGTCGGCCTGGACACCGCACGGACGCCGCGGGACTTCCGGCGGCTGCTCGCCGACGAGCGCGTCACCACGGTCTGCCAGACGCCGTCGGCCTTCCTGCACCTCGCCGCGGACCAGGCCGAGGCCGGCCCGGCGGTGCGCACGGTGATCTTCGGCGGCGAGGCACTGGAGCCGCGCCGGCTGGCCGGCTGGTACGGCCGGCACTCCGGCGACGGCCCGCTGCTGGTCAACATGTACGGCACCACCGAGACCACCGTGCACGTGACCTACCGGGAGCTCGGCGCGGACTCCGTGGCGCACGACGGCAGCCCGATCGGCGTGCCGATCCCCGACCTGCGGGTGTTCGTCCTCGACCGCGGCCTGCGGCCGGTGCCCGCCGGCGTGCCCGGCGAGCTGTACGTCGCCGGGCCGGGCCTCGCCCGGGGCTACCTCGGCCGCGCCGGGCTGACCGCGGGCCGGTTCGTGGCCTGCCCGTTCGGAACCGGCGAGCGGATGTACCGGACCGGGGACGTCGCCCGGTGGAGCCACACCGGCGAGCTCGAGTTCGTCGGCCGGGCCGACGGCCAGCTCAAGATCTCCGGGTACCGGATCGAGCCCGGCGAGGTCGAATCCGTGCTGGCCGGGCACCCGGCGGTCGGCGAGGTCGCGGCCGGGGCGGCCCGGGACCGCCGCGGGGAGAAGCTGCTGGTCGCCTACGTCGTCCCGGCGGCCGGAGCCGTGCTCGACGTCGACGAGCTCCGCGCGTGGGCCGGGACGCAGCTGCCCGCGTACCTGGTGCCGTCGGCGGTCCTGGTGCTGCGGGAACTCCCGCTCACCCCCAACGGCAAGCTCGACCGGCAGGCCCTGCCCGGCCCGGTGTTCTCGGGTGGCCGGGGACGGCGGCCCGCGACCGCGGCGGAAGAAAAGCTGTGCGCCCTGTTCGCCGACGTGCTGGGCGTCGACCGGGTTTCGCCGGACGACGGGTTCTTCGAGCTGGGCGGGCATTCCCTGCTGGCCGCGCGGCTGGTGGGACGGATCCACGCCGACTTCGGCGTGGCCCTCAGCGTCCGGGCGGTGTTCGAAGAGCGGACCGTGGCGAAGCTGCTGACGGCGATCGAGCGGGCGACCGTGACGGCTCCCCCGGCCCGCGTGCCGCGTCCTGCTCGCCTGCCGCTTTCGCCCGCCCAGGAACGGATCTGGGTCGAGCAGCGGCTGTCCGGGCCGTCTCCGCTCTACAACATTCCCGCCGCCGCACGGCTTTCCGGTCCGCTCGATCGCGACGCCCTGCGCGCGGCGCTGGCGGACGTCGTCGCCCGCCACGAGAGCCTGCGGACCGTGGTCGCCGAAGCGGACGGCGTGGCCCACCAGGTGATCCGGGGCCGGGTTTCGCCGGAACTGCCGGTCACCGAGGTTTCTCCCGAGGCACTCGATGCCGCGGTCGCGGCCCACGCGCGAAAGCCGTTCGACCTCGCCGAGGACCTCCCGCTGCGCGCCCACCTGTTCGTCCTGGGTGAGCACGAGCACGTGCTTTCCGTGGTCGTGCACCACATCGCCGCCGACGGCTGGTCCCTCGATCCGCTGGCGCGCGACGTCTCCCGCGCCTACGCCGCCCGGGCGCGCGGGCAGGCGCCGGACTGGGCACCGCTGCCCCTGCAGTACGCGGATCACGTACTGGCCCAGCGGGAACGGCCGGACGACGAGCGGGTGGCGTTCTGGCGGGACGCCCTCGACGGCCTGCCCGAAGAACTGCCGCTGCCCACCGACCGGCCGCGGCCGGCCACGCCGTCGCACCGCGGCGACGTCGTCGAGTTCGCCGTCGACGCCGCCCTCCGCCGCGGGATCGCCGACCTCGCGGCGCAGGCCGGGGCGACCGAGTTCATGGTGGTGCACGCGGCCCTCGCCGCCCTGCTCGGCCGGCTGGGCGCGGGTGCGGACATCCCGATCGGCACGCCGGTGGCGGGCCGTGGTGACCCCGCGCTCGACGACCTGGTCGGCCTGTTCGTCACCACCCTGGTGCTGCGGGTGGACCTGTCCGGGCGGCCGACCTTCCGCGAGCTGCTCGGCCGGGTCCGCGAAACCGACGTCGCCGCACTGGCCCACCAGGACGTCCCGTTCGGACGGCAGCCGTTCAGCGTGCTGCTGGCCTTCCAGACCACGGCCGAGCCCCGGCTGGACCTGCCCGGCCTGACCACCGAAATCGTCCCGGCCGGCACCGGGACGGCGAAGTTCGACCTGTCGTTCGCCCTCGTTCCCCGCCCCGGCGAGGGCATGCGGGGCTACCTCGAATTCGCCACCGACCTGTTCGACCGGCCGACCGCCGAGGCCCTGTCCGCCCGGCTCGTCCGGATCCTCGCCGCCGCCGTGGCCGCCCCGGACGAGGCCGTCTTCGACGTGCTCTCCCCCGCCGAACACGACCTCGTCCGCGCCGCGTCCCACGGCCGCGTCCGGCCTCTTCCGCAAGCCACGGTGCCCGAGCTGTTCGCGGCCACGGCGGCCAAGCGCGGCGAGGACACCGCCGTGCTCTTCGACGGCGTCGAGCTTTCCTACCGTGAGCTCGACGAGCGCTCGAACCGGCTGGCCCACGTGCTGATCGGGAAGGGCGCGGGCCCGGAACGGATCGTCGCGCTGCAGCTGCCGCCGTCGATCGAGCTGGTCGTGGCCTTGCTGGCGGTGCTCAAGTCCGGGGCCGCCTACCTCACCGTCGACCCCGCCTACCCGGCCGGGCGGATCGCCCACCTGCTGGAGACCGCCCGGCCCACCGTGGTGCTCACCCCGGGCGACCTCGTGGGCGACGGGCCGCCGACCGCGCCTGAGGTGTCGCTGCGCCCGGACCACGCGGCCTACGTCATCTTCACGTCGGGCTCGACCGGAACCCCCAAGGGGGTCGTCGTCGAGCACCGCAACGTGGTGGCCATGGTCTCCGACCACATCGGACGGTTCGGGATGAACCACGACACCCGCATCCTGCAGTTCGCGCCGCTCGGGTTCGACGCCGCCTCCGGCGAAATCCTCGTGGCGCTGCTCGCGGGCGCGGTCCTGGTGCCGGTGCCGGAGGCGCAGCGGATCCCGGGCGAGCCGCTGACGCGGCTGATCGCCGAGACCGGGGCGAACTTCGTCGCCCTGCCGCCCACGGTGCTGGCGGCCCTGCCGCCCGGCGGGCTGCCCGAAGGAATCACCGTCATGTCCGCCGGTGAAGAGTGCCCGCCCCAGCTCGTGGCTCGGTGGGCGCCGGGCCGCCGGATGGTCAACGCCTACGGGCCGACCGAAACCACCGTGACGGTCACGGTCACCGAGCCGCTGACGGCCGGGGTGCGGCCCACCATCGGGCGTCCCCTGGACAACAGCACGGCGCACGTACTCGACGAAGGGCTGCGGCCGGTCCCGCCCGGGGTCCCCGGCGAGCTCTACCTCGGTGGTGCCCAGGTGTCGCGCGGCTACCTGGGCCGTCCCGGGCCGACCGCGGCCCGGTTCGTCGCCGACCCGGCCGGCCCGCCGGGCGCGCGGCTGTACCGCAGCGGCGACCTCGCCGCGTGGACGGCCGAGGGCACGCTCACCTACCTCGGCCGCGCCGACGACCAGGTGAAGATCCGCGGCTTCCGGGTCGAGCCCGGCGAGGTCGAGGCCGTCCTCACCGGCCACCCGGCGGTCCGGCAGGCGACGGTGCTGCTGCGCGAGGACCGGCCGGGACGGCGGCAGCTGGTGGCCTACTACGTCGGCGACGACGTCCCGCTGCGCGAGTACCTGCGCGAGCGCCTGCCGGAGCACCTGGTGCCCGCCGCGGTCGTCCGGCTGGCGGAGTTTCCCCGGACACCGCACGGAAAGCTGGATCGGGACGCGTTGCCCGCGCCGCGGTTCGAGGGCGGCGCGGTGGCGCCGGGCACGGAGGCGGAGCGGGTGCTCTGCGCCGTGCTGGCCGACGTGCTCGGGCTGGCGTCGGTGGGGGTCGAGGACAGCTTCTTCGACCTCGGCGGCGACAGCATCATCGCCCTGCAGGTGGTGAGCAGGGCCCGCCAGGCGGGGTGGACGCTGCATCCGCGGGACGTCCTGCTCGGCGGGACCGCGGCGAAGATGGCCGAGGCCGCCTCGCCGGTGAACGGCGTGTCCGTGCCGCGGATCGACCCGGTCGGGCCGGTCGAGGAGACCCCGATGGTCGCCTGGCTGCGGCGGGGCGGGCCGACGGCCGGGTTCAACCAGTCGATGCTCGTGCAGACGCCCGCCGGGATCACGCTGCCGGAGCTGACCACGGTCCTCGGTGCGCTGGTCGACCACCACGACGCCCTCCGGCTCATCGTCACCGGCGACGGCCTGGAAGTCCGGCCGCCCGGAACGGTGCCGGTGCGGGTGGAGGCCACCGCGCTCGAGTCCGGCGCACTGGCCCTGCGCGGCGCCGCGGCCCAGGCGGAGCTGGACCCGGCAGCGGGCGAACTGGTCCGGGCGGTCTGGTTCGACGCCGGCCCCGCCGAGCGCGGCCGGTTGCTGCTGGTGGTGCACCACCTCGCGGTGGACGGCGTCTCGTGGCGGATCCTCCTGGAGGACCTGGCCACGGCGTGGGCGGCCGTGCGCGCGGGCGGCGTCCCGGCGCTCGAACCGGTCGGCACGTCCGTGCGGCAGTGGGCCCGGCTGCTGGCTTCGCGGCTCCCCGAGGTGACGCCCGACGCCCAGGGGTGGGCGGACGTCACGCGAGACGTCGAGCCGTGGCTCGGGCGGCCGCTCGACCCCGCGCGGGACACGGCCTCGACGCTGCGCCGGCTGCGGCTGGACCTGCCCGGGGAGGGCCTGGGCTCGCTGGAGCCGCTGCTCGCCGCGCTCGCGTTGTCGGCCGCGGGTTTCCGGCGGCGCCGGGGTGACCGGAGCAGCGCACTGGCGGTCACCCTCGAAGGGCACGGGCGCGACGACTTCGACCTGGCCCGCACGGTCGGCTGGTTCACGGCCGTGTACCCGGTCCGGCTCGACCCGGGCCCGTCCGGCGGCACCCGGCCGTGGACCGATCCCCGCGCCGTCGACGAGGTGCTGCGCCGGACCCGGGAGCAGCTGCGGGAGGGACCGGCCGACCGGCTGGGCTACGGCCTGCTGCGCTTCCTGCACCCCGGCCCCGGCGCGCTGCCCGATCCCCCGATCGCCTTCAACTACCTCGGCCGCTACGCCGCCGGGGCGCCGGCGGACTGGGCGGTGGCCCCGGAACCGTCCCCGGTGCCCGAAACCGATCCCGGGATGGTGGCACCGGCCGTGCTCACCGTGAACGCCGCGCTCGAGGACGGCCCGGGCGGGCTCCGGCTCGTCGCCCACTGGATCTGGGCCGGGAACTGCCTCACCGACGAAGAAGCCCGCGAACTGGCCGACGGCTGGGCGGCCGCGGTGGCCGCCATGGCGACGGCCGGCCACCCGGAGCTGACTTTGTCCGGAATCGGCCGGGATGAGCTCGACGAGCTCGCGGAGGGGCTCGACGGGGCGTGATCCCCCCTCGTCACGGCAGCCGGTCCGGGAGACCGGCCGCCGTGACGAGCGCCGGGCCGTGGAACTTGACCGCCTGGGAGAAGCGGCCGCCGGCCATCGTGAACACCCACAGCGCGTCGGCGCGCCGGACACCGGCGGCGTCGAGGCGGTAGCTGCCCGCCGCGGGCTGGCCGTTGGCCCGGGTGGGCAGCAGCCGCGGGGCGCCCCCCGGCGCGGAGAAGCCGCGTTCCAGGAACGGCAGGCACACGCCGACGCCCTTGAACCACACCGGGTGCGGCACCGCTTCGAGGCTGAAGTCGTCCTGGATGACCACCCGGATGGCGGCGGTGTCCTCGGCCTCGAACGCCGCGATGTACCGGTCGAGCAGGGCGCGCTCGTCGTCCGGGCCGGGCTGCGGCACCCGCCCGTCCGGGTCGAGCTCGTCGAGCCGGGCGCGCGCCCGCTGCAGGAGGCTCTTCACCGCGGGCACGCTGATCCCGAGCGTGTCCGCGATCTCGGCGGCCGACCACGACAGGACCTCGCGGAGCAGGAACGCCGCGCGCTGCCGGGGCGGCAAGTGCTGCAGCGCGGCGACCAGCGCGAGCCGCACGGACTCGCGCCGCACGACCACCTCCCCCGGATCACCGAGCACGGCGTCGGGCAGCGGCCCGAGCCACGCGACGGAGTCGTCGGCGAAGACCCGCGTCCCGGGATCGTCCGACGCCGCCCCGAGCCCGGAGGGCAGCACGCGCCGGCTCCGGTGGTTCAGCTCGGTGAGGCAGGTGTTGGTGGCGATCCGGTAGAGCCACGTCTTGAGGGACGACCGCCCTTCGAAGGCGGCCACCCCGCGGGCGGCCTTGAGGTAGGTCTCCTGGACGGCGTCTTCGGCGTCCTGGTGGGACCCGGTCATCCGGTAGCAGTGCGCGACCAGCGCCGGGCGCAGCGCGCCGAACTCGTCCCGCAGCCACTCCTCGGAAGACACCACACGCTCCTCGTTCGTCATGGACATCGTCGCTCATCCCGCCCGGACGCGGCGGTCATGCCTCCGCCATCCCAGCCGCGCGGCGCAACTCCGCCAGCCCGCCGCGCAGCGCCGCCGGCCCGGCGCGGTAGAACCGCGGCCCGAACGACACCCTGGCGACCCCCAGCGCCGTCAGGGTGGCCAGGTCCAGTTCCGGGCCGGTGTTCCCGTTGACCGGCCCGCCCACGCCGTCGACCACGCTCCCGAGGTCGGCCGCGCTCGCGATCCCGATCGGATACACGCAGTCCGCGCCGGCCTCGCGGTAGAGCCGCCCGCGCCGGATCGCCTCGGCCGTCCGCCCGGGTCCGGAAAACCCGCTCGGCGGCAGGAAAGCGTCGATCCGGGCGTTGATCACCAGCGACCCGCCGGCGGCCGCGCGGATCGCGGCGAGCCGGTCCGCCTGGGCGGCCGCGTCGACCAGTCCCCCGGCCCGGTGGTCGGTGTCCTCGAGGTTGCAGCCCACCGCCCCGGCGGCCAGCAGCTCGGCCACGAGCTGGTCCGGCTCCAGCCCGTAGCCCGCTTCGGCGTCCATCGTCACCGGGACCGGCACCGCGCGGGCGATCCGCGCCACGGCGGCGAACATCTCGCGCCACGGCGCCCGTTCACCATCGTCGTGCCCCAGCGCATCGGCGATCGCGGCGCTGGACGTCGCCACGACCGGGAACCCGGCCGCCACGACGAGCGAGGCACTCGCTTCGTCCCACGCGTTCGGCAGCACCAGCAGCTTCCCGTGGTGCAGCTCGCGCAGCAGATCGGCCTTGGACATGGGCACTACTCCTTCGTCGAACGGCGGGGAATGACGGAACCGGCCAGCGCGCCCGCCGCGGCGAGGACCGCACTGACCACCGCAGCGGCGGTGAATCCCGCGGAAAACTCCGCACTCGACGCGTAGCTGCCGGCCAGCGAGAACCCGGCGACCAGGACCGCGACGCCGAACGCCCCGCCCAGCTGCCGCATCGCGCTGAAAGCCCCGGAAGCCTTGCCGAGGAACCGCGGCGCGACCGACGTCAGCACCGCGCTCTGCGCCGCCGGCAGGCACATCGCGATCCCCGTGCCGGACAGCACGAGCGGCGCGGCGATCACCCAGTAGCCGATCGCGGGCCCGGCGACCAGGGCGATCCAGAGCATGGCGAGGGCGTGCAACCCCAGCCCCGCCACGATGAAGGGCCGTTCGCCGAACCGGCCGACCAGCCGGCCCGCCAGCTGTGGGACGACCGTCGTCGTCAGCCCCCACGGTGCCAGCCCGAGCCCGGCCGCCAGTGGGCCGTACCCGAGTCCGTCCTGCAGGAACTGGGCCATGAAGAACACCGCGCCCAGCGCGGAAGCCCAGTGGCAGAAGATCACCGCGTTGCCGGCGGCGAACCGGCGCGAGCGGAACAGGTGCAGCGGCAGCATCGGGTGGGCGGCCCGCCGCTGCCAGGCCACGAACGCGCCGAGCGCCACCAGGCCGGCCCCCAGCGGCCCCAGCACGGCCACGCTGGTCCAGCCGGCCGAGTTGCCCTGGACCAGCCCCCACACCACCCCGAAGGAACCGGCGCCGGCCAGCACCAGGCCCGGGACGTCGAGGGCCGGGTCCGGGCCGTGGCTCTCCTCGGTCCGGGTCAGCGCGAAGTACACCAGCGCCGCCCCGATCGGGACGTTGATCCAGAAGATCCACGGCCACGAGATGCCTTCCACGACCGCGCCGCCGAGCAGCGGCCCGAGAGGCACCGCGATCCCGCTGACGCTCGCGAACACCCCGAGGGCCTTGGGCCGCAGCTCCGCCGGGAAGGCGGCCCCGAGCAGGGCGAGCGCGAGCGGCATGACGAACGCGGCCCCGGCGCCCTGCAGCACCCGCCCGGCGATCAGGACCTCGGCCCCGGGCGCGACCGCGCAGACCAGCGACGCCGCCGCGAACAGCGTCACCCCCGCCGCGAAGACCCGGCGCCGCCCCCAGCGGTCCCCGGCGGCCGCCGACGTCATGAGCAGGACGGCGAAGCTCAGGCCGTAGGCGTTGACCGTCCATTCGAGCTCGGTGACCGACGCGCCGAGGTCGCTCCGGATCGCCGTCAGGGCGGTCGCCACGACCAGCGCGTCGAGAACGACCATCAGCGACGCCACCGAGGTGATGACCAGCACCCATCTTCGCTGCGCCTGTCCCACGGCCACCACCGGTGTGGGTGAAGTCCTGGTGTGCACTCGCGTCTCCTTGCCTCCGGTCACCGGCGTCGTGCCGCTTCCGAAGACTTGGACACCGCCCGGCCCCCGGAGGAATCGGTGCTACCGCGCAGCCGGCTCCGGCGCGGGAGCCGCCGGTTCCCCGGCCGTCCGGGCCAGGTGGTCCTGCAGCCGGGCGTGGCGGAACTGGTAGACCGCGCCCGCCTGGCGGAGGATGCCGCGGCGGTAGGCGTCCTCGAGGAACGCGGCCGTGGCCCACGGCAGGCGGCCGGTCAGGGGCAGCCACACCCGGGTCACCACCAGCCACTGGCCCCACGCGGTGAAGGCGAAGACGTACGCGACCGCGCCGCCGAGGCCGCCGATCGCGCCGATGACCAGGCCGCCTGAGAGCGTCCAGACCAGCGGCCCGAGCGCCCCCTGCAGGAGCTCGACGACGATCCGGCCGCCGGCCGCGATGGCCAGGGCGAGCAGCGGGCCGAACGCCAGCACCTGGCGCACCACGGTGGTGCGGTTGGCGCGCAGCAGCGTGCCCGGGCTGGCGGCGGAGCTGAGGTCGAGCGGGGTCTCCAGCACGGAGACCAGCCCGAAGGTCGCCCCGGCGGCGAGGCCGAACACGAGCCCGCTGACGAGCGTGTTGACCGCCGCCGTCCGCACCAGCTCGCCGAGCTCCGGCGGGAACCCGGTCGCGACGGCCCGGCTGAGCACCGTCACCGGGCCGTAGCCCAGCCCGACGACGAAGCCGCCCAGCAGCCCGGCGCCGAACCGGCCGGCGAACCGGCGCGGCAGGCCACCCGGCCGGCCCGTCCGCCCGCGCAGCCGGACCTGCATCCGCGACGGCTCGAACACGAGCCCGCCGTAGACCACCATGATCCCGTGGACCAGGCCGAACGCGAGGCCGACCACCGAGCCGACGAGCAGCCCGTCCACGAGCCCGGCGGCCAGCCCCGGCAGGAAGCCCAGCGCGACGATGTCCACCGGCACGAAGAACAGCCAGTCGGCGACCGCGGTGGCGAGCATGGCCGCGAGCACGACGGCGACGATCCGCGACGACCGGCGCAGCGAGCCGCCGAGCCGCCACCACGCCAGGTCGTGCGTGCCGAGCCGGTCGAGGTGCCGGGCCAGG
>NZ_MUMI01000304.1 GCF_002155975.1 Amycolatopsis kentuckyensis | reverse complement strand
GTGTTCGCTTCAGGCGATGGGGAGGGTCTGTTCCGCGGTTCGCGGAAACCGGGGTGTCCTCGTCACTTGGGTGGATGTGGGGGCGGGGGTGCGGAGCTAGCGTCGGGCGTGCTCGAGTCGGCCCCAACGTGAGGACAGCGATGAACAGGATCGAAGAAGCCGCCGGTGTGCAGGCCGGCACGCTCGTTCGCTTGCAGGTGGAGCTGCCGGTGGTGCCGGTGAGCTGTGCGGCCGCCACGGCGGCTGCGGCGGCGAAGGTGACTGCGCACGCCGGTGCGCGGGCGTTCGGGAGGGCGGCCGGGTTCGGGTTGGCGTTCATCGCCGCGACGGCTGCGGCTTACGGTGCGGGGGTGGCCGGTGGTTACGCCGAGCCGCGGGAGGATCTCACCGGTACCGGCGGTGTGCAGGGTGGTCTGAGTGCCGAGGCGTTGCTGCAGGCGCGTTCGGACCTGCTGGCGGCCTGAGCGTCTCGGTACGCGAAAAGGGCCGCCGTCACCGAGGTGACGGCGGCCCTTTTGTGCGGGTGGCTCAGTTTCAGATGAGGCCGAGCTTCTGCACGGTGTCGCGTTCTTCGACGAGCTCGGCGACGGAGGCGTCGATGCGGGCGCGGGAGAAGTCGTCGATCTCGAGGCCCTGGACGATCTTGTACTGGCCGTTCTCGGCGGTGACCGGGAAGGACGAGATGAGGCCTTCGGGGACGCCGTAGGAGCCGTCGGAGGCGACGGCGGCGGAGGTCCAGTCGCCAGCCGGGGTGCCGTTGACCCAGGTGTAGACGTGGTCGATGGCGGCGGAGGCGGCCGAGGCGGCGGAGGAGAGGCCGCGGGCTTCGATGATGGCCGCGCCGCGCTTGGCGACGGTGGGGATGAAGTCGCTTTCGAGCCAGGCCTGGTCGACGGCGTCGGCGATGCTCTTGCCGCCGAATTCGGCGTGCTGGACCGAGGGGTACTGGGTGGCGGAGTGGTTGCCCCAGATGGCGACCTTCTTGAGTTCGGTCACCGGGACGCCGAGCTTCTTGGCGAGCTGGGCGAGGGCGCGGTTGTGGTCGAGGCGGGTCATCGCGGTGAAGCGGTCGGCGGGCACGTCGGGGGCGTGCGAGCGGGCGATGAGGGCGTTGGTGTTGGCGGGGTTGCCGACGACGAGGACCTTGATGTCGTCGGCGGCGCCGGCGTTGATGGCTTCGCCCTGGGGCTTGAAGATGCCGCCGTTGGCTTCGAGGAGGTCGCCGCGCTCCATGCCCTTGCTGCGGGGGCGGGCGCCGACGAGGAGGGCGATGTTGGTGCCTTCGAAGGCCTGCTTGGGGTCGTCGAAGATGTCGGTGCCGGCGAGGAGCGGGAACGCGCCGTCTTCGAGCTCCATCGCGGTGCCCTCGGCCGCCTTGACCGCCTGCGGGATCTCGAGGAGCCGCAGCTTCACCGGGACGTCCTGGCCGAGGAGCTGACCGGACGCGATGCGGAAGAGCAGCGCGTAGCCGATCTGGCCGGCGGCGCCGGTGACGGTCACGTTGACTGGGGCTTGGGTCATTGCGGTTCTCCAGCTTGAGACGACTTTGGCTAGTGCTGTGGAGCCTATCCCTCCTGGGCGTCGCGGGTCGGGTGCGTCCAGTCACTGTTGTGAGGATCGCTTTTCAGTGGTCGGTGACGTTGCGGGCGAGGCGGGTGAGGAGGTCGGCGAGCTGGGCGATTTCGGTGTCGGTGAAGCCTTGGCGCATGCGCTGGTCGTGGGCGATGGCGGCGGTGGCGAGGCGGTGGAAGAGCCGTTCGCCGTCGTCGGTGAGTTCGACGAGGTGGACGCGCCGGTTGGCGGGGTCGCGGCGGCGGGTGACGAGGCCGGCGGTTTCCATGCTGTTGAGGTGGTGGGTGAGGGTGGCGCCCTGGATGCCGACGGTGTCGGCGAGTTCGCGTTGGTTGGCGGCGGGGGTGGTTTTGAGGGAGATGAGGATCTGCCAGACGGGCTGGGAGCCGCCTTCGGTGGCGAGGGCCTGGTCGAAGGCGCGGGCGGCGGTTTTGGCGGTGCGGGCGAGGACGACGCCGATGGGGGCGGTGGTGGGTGGTGGCACGGGCGGAACTCTAGCGCAGATGCCGAGAAGTCTAAGCGTTTGACATCTAATGGTTAGACTTCTAACGTTGAGGCATCGAACGGAAGGGGAACGCGATGAGCACCGAGGAGCAGGTCCGCGAGTTCGGCCGCGTGTGGGCGGCGGCGGAGGAACGCGGCGACACCTCCACGTTGGCGGGGCTGGCGACCGAAGGGTTCCGCCTGGTCGGGCCGCTGGGGTTCGTGCTGGACCGTGACCAGTGGCTGGCGCGCTACGACGGCGGCGGGCTGGTGACGGAGAAGCTGGACTGGGCGGAGGTCGAGGTCCGGGAGTTCGGCGACGCGGCGATCGCGATCGGCGTGCACGAGCAGGTGGCGACGCACCAGGGGAACCCGGCGAACGGCCGGTTCCGCGCGACGCACGTGCTGGTGCGTGACGGCGACCGGTGGCGGCTGGCCGGGATTCACCTGAGCCCGATCGGCGCGCCGTTCGTCCCGGGTGGTGGCCGGCGGTGACCCGCCTGCGCTTGAGCATCGGGGTCACGGACTTCTCGTGGCCGGACAAGCTGACCGACGAGCTCGCCGCCGTCGCGGTGGCGGCCGAGGACGCCGGGCTGGACACGCTGTGGGTTGCCGATCACCTCCTGCAGGCCGACCCGCACAGCTCCGCGGACTCGGCGATGCTGGAGGCCTACACGACGCTGGGCTTCCTGGCCGGCCGGACGAGCCGGGTCGGGCTGGGCACCATGGTCTCGGCTGTCACGTTCCGGCCGCCGGCGCTGCTGGTCAAGGCCGTCACCACGCTGGACGTCCTGTCCGGTGGGCGGGCGCGGTTCGGGATCGGGGCCGGCCACCACGACGGGGAGGCGCGGGCAATGGGCTTGCCGTTCCCGCCGGTCGGCGAGCGGTTCGCGCGGGTGGAGGAGACCGTGCGGCTGGCGCTGCGGATGTGGGCGGGCGACGAGTCGCCGTTCGAAGGCGAGCACTACCGGCTGGAGCGGCCGATCGGGAACCCGCGGCCCGTGCGGCGGCCGCCGATCCTCGTCGGCGGGGCGGGTGAGCGGCGGACGCTGCGGCTGGTCGCCCGGTACGCCGACGCGTGCAACGTCTTCGACGTCCCGGACGGCGGGCAGACCGTGCGGCACAAGCTCGCGGTCCTGCGGCGGCACTGCGACGAGGCCGGGCGGCCGTACGGGGAGATCGAGAAGACGATCAGCACCCGGCTGGCGCCCGGTGA
>NZ_MUMI01000303.1 GCF_002155975.1 Amycolatopsis kentuckyensis | reverse complement strand
GCGTGACGCTGCCCGGCGGCACGGTGCAGGCGACCAACTTCAACAGCCCGGTCCTGGGCACCGATGCGCTCGGCGTCTACACGCCGTTGTGGGGCGCTGCCAGCCGCCGGACGTCGGTGGCGGGCGCTTCCCGGGTGCGCGAAGCCGAGTTGCGCGACGGCGTCGTGACCGCCGTGCGCGAGCAGCCGGCGGACGGCCCGATCGCGGCGGGCACCACCCTGCTGCTGGCCCGCGAAGCCGGGGCGGACGCGCTCGCCGCGCTGCAGCCGGGTGACACGGTCGGGGTCACCTTCGCGCCGCGCTCGGACGCCGGGGAGATCGCGGTCGCCGTGGGCGGCAACGAAGTCCTGCTCCGCGACGGCGTCGTGCAGCCGGTCGACAACGTCGCCATGCACCCGCGGACCGCGGTCGGCTTCTCCGCCGACGGCCGGAAGCTGTGGCTGGCGACGGTGGACGGACGGCAGGCCGACAGCCGCGGGATGACCGAGCTCGAACTCGCCCGGCACCTGAAGAACCTCGGCGCCGACGACGCCGTCAACCTCGACGGCGGCGGGTCGTCGACGCTGCTGGCGCGCACCGAGGGCGAAGCCGCGCCGAGCGTCCGGAACTCGCCGTCCGACGGCGGGGAACGCCTGGTGCCCAACGGGATCGGCTTCGCCACCGTGGCGGGCAGCGGCAAGCTCACCGGCTTCGCCCCGGCACCCGCCGTGGCGGCGGACGGCGCGAACCGCGTGCTGTCGGGGCTGAGCCGGCACCTGGTCGCCGACGGCCACGACGAGACCGGCACGGCGGTGGCGGCCGATCCCCGCTGGAGCACGTCGGATCCTGGGCGGGCGACCGTGACGCGCGGCGTCGTCACCGGCCACCGCGCGGGTGCCGTCGACGTCTTGGCGCGGTCCGGCCGGGCGTCCGGGAAGACGGTCCTTTCGGTGCTGGGCGAGCCGGTCCGGCTCGGCACGAGCACCGAGCAGGTCGCGCTGTCGGGCGCGGGCGCGCGGAGCACGTTCAAGGTCTACGGCTACGACGCCGACGGCTACGGCACCTGGCTCGAACCCGACGACGTCAAACTCGACTACGACCACTCGGTGGTGCGGGTCGAGCCGTCGGGGGACGATTACGCGGTGACCGCGCTGACGTCCTCCGGCGCTTCGGCGATCACCGCTTCGGCAGCCGGCCTGACCACGCACCTGGCCGCGTCGGTGGGCACGGTGGCGCAGGTGGCGTCGCCGTTGGACGGTCCGGCGGGCTGGGCGGCCACGGTGTTCCCGGCCGTCGTCGGCGCCGCGCTCTCCGCGGCACCCGGCCGCGACGGCGGTGCCGGGCTCGCGCTGGACTACCGGCTGACCGGCACGACCGCGACGAGGGCGGCCTACGTGACGCCGTCGTCGGCGCTGCCCGTTCCGCCGGGCACGCAGAAGATCGGGCTGTGGGTCGACGGTGACGGCAAGGGCGCGTGGCTGCGTGCGGAACTGCGCGACGCGGCGAACGTGGCGTCCATTGTGGACCTTTCGCTGAGCGTCGACTGGACGGGCTGGCGGTACGTCACCGCCGCGATCCCGGCGGGGCTCCCGGCGGGACAGCGCCTGGCGCGCTTCTACGCCGTCGAGAACGTGCCGGACCAGCAGTACGACGGCCGGCTGGTCTTCGACGACCTGACCTTCGAGGTGGCGCCGACGGCGGCCGTGCCCGCCGATCCGGCCCCGCACGACCCGGCGCTGGTCACCGACGGCGTCCTGGCCGGCGGCCTGCGGGTCGCGGTGGTCAGCGACGCCCAGTTCACCGCGGACGACCCGGCGGGGCCGCTGGTCGCCCAGGCGCGGCGGGCGCTGCGCGAAGCCGTCGCGGCGAAACCGGATCTGGTGCTGATCAACGGCGACTTCGTCGACCGCGGCACGGCGCCCGACTTCGTGCTGGCCCGGCAGGTGATCACCGACGAGCTCGACGGCAAGGTGCCCTGGTACTACGTCCCGGGCAACCACGAGGCCGAAGGCGGCAACGGCCTCGCGAACTTCCAGGCCGCCTTCGGGGCCACCCACCAGGTCGCCGACGTCCACGGCATCCGGCTGGTGCTCCTGGACTCCTCCCGCGGCTCGCTGCGGGCCGGCGGGTTCGACCAGGTCCGGCTGCTGCGGTCGGCGCTCGACTCCGCGGCGCGCGACCGGTCGGTCCGCGGGGTCGTCGTCGCCATGCACCACCCCGTGCAGGATCCGAGCCCGACCGGGAACTCGCAGCTCGCGGACCGGAAGGAGGCGGCCCTCCTGACCCGGTGGCTGACCGGGTTCGAACAGTCCTCCGGCAAGCCGGCCGCCGCGGTGGCCTCGCACGCCGGCGTCTTCTCGCTGTCGCGGGTCGACGGCGTGCCGTACCTGGTCAACGGCAACTCGGGCAAGGCGCCCGCGGCCGCGCCGGGCGACGGCGGGTTCGTCGGCTGGACGCTGCTGCGCGTGGACCCGGCCGACCGCGACCGGCCGGTTCGGTTCGAGACGCGGCCGAACGTCGACTCGCTTTCGCTCACCGGCCCGTCGTCGATGGCGCCGGGCGAGCGCGCGGAGGTGCACGCTTCCCTGCGGCAAGGAACGCGGGAGGTGCCGGTGTCCTACCCGGTGAGCGCGGACTGGCAGGTCGGCCGGGGCGTCGTTGCGTTCGACCCCGCTTCCGGCGTGCTGACGGCGTTGCGGCCGGGTGTCGCGCGGCTGTCCGTGCTGGTCAACGGCGTCTCTCAGACGCTGGTGGTCACGGTCCGGGGCTAATCCGCTCGGTTTTTGTCGGTGGTGGGTTCTATGGTGCGAAGCGTGGACGAATCGGAGGACCGGGAACCGGCACTGGTGCAGGCCAAGGCACTGGTGAAGCGCTTCGGCGAGTTCGAAGCCGTGCGCGGGATCGACGTCGAGGTGCGCCGCGGGGAGGCGTTCGGCTTCCTCGGCCCGAACGGCGCCGGCAAGTCGTCGACCATGCGGATGATCGCGTGCGTGTCGCCCCGCACGGACGGTGACCTCCGCGTGCTCGGCCTCGACCCGGAGGTCGCCGGGCCGCGGATCCGCGCGCGCCTGGGCGTGGTGCCGCAGCAGGACAACCTGGACGTCGAGCTGACGGTCCTTGAGAACCTGGTGGTCTACGGCCGCTACTTCGGCCTGTCGCGCCCGGCGGCGCGGCGCAAGGCCGAGGAGCTGCTGGAGTTCGCGCAGCTGAGCGACCGGGCCGGTGACAAGGTCGACCCGCTGTCGGGCGGCATGAAGCGGCGGCTGACGATCGCCCGCTCGCTGGTCAACGACCCCGAGCTGCTGCTGCTCGACGAGCCGACGACGGGCCTCGACCCGCAGGCCCGCCACCTGTTGTGGGATCGGCTGTTCCGGCTCAAGGCCCAGGGCACGACGCTGATCGTCACGACGCACTACATGGACGAAGCCGAGCAGCTGTGCGACAGGCTGGTGGTGATGGACCACGGCCGCATCGCGGCGGAGGGCTCGCCGGCCGACCTGATCCGGCGGTATTCGACGCGCGAGGTCGTCGAGCTGCGGTTCGCGTCGGGGGAGCAGGTGTCCGCGGCCCAGCAGGTGGCGGGCCTGGCGGAGCGCGTGGAGGTGCTCCCGGACCGGGTGCTGCTGTACAGCGACGACGGCGAGGACACCCTGGAGCGTGCCCATTCCCGCGGGGTGCGGCCGCTGTCGAGCCTGGTGCGCCGCAGTTCGCTGGAGGACGTCTTCCTCCGGCTCACCGGCCGGACACTGGTGGACTGATGACGACCGTGGAATCGACCGGCCGGGTGGTCGGCAAATGGCACGGCGCCTGGCTGCAGGTCGAGGGGCGCTGGACCTGGTACCGCCGGCACTGGCTGTCCACTTTGTACTCCACCGGCCTGCAGCCGGTGCTCTTCCTGGCCGCGATGGGGCTCGGGTTCGGCTCGCAGGTGCGGCCGGGCGAGGTCACCGGCGGCCTGTCGTACCTGCAGTACATCGCCCCCGCGCTGCTGGCCGCCGGAGCGGCGCAGCAGGCGTTCGGCGAATCGAGCTACCCGGTGCTGTCCGGGTTCAAGTGGCAGAAGGAATACCTGGCCGTCACGGCCACGCCGGTGTCGCCGGGCCAGGTGTTCGGCGGGCACCTCATCTGGTCGGCCCTGCGCCTGACGCTGGCGGGCGCGATCTACGCGTTCGTCGCGCTGTTCTTCGGCGCCTGGACCGGGCCAGGGGTGCTGCTGGTGATCCTGGCCGGCACCGTCACCGGGCTCGCCTGCACCGCGCCGATGGCCGCCCTCGCCGCGCGGACGTTCGACGAAGGCCAGCGCTTCGGGCTGATCTTCCGGTTCGTCGTGATGCCGATGACGTTGTTCTCCGGCACGTTCTTCCCGATCGCCCAGCTGCCGGGCGCGATCCGCTGGCTGGCCTGGCTTTCGCCGCTGTGGCACGGCACGCAGCTGTCCCGCGGCGTGAGCATCGGCGGCGTGGGCGGCTGGGCGATGCTCGGTCACATCGCCGTGCTGGCGGCGTTGTTCGCGGCCGGGTGGGTGCTCGCGCACCGGGCCTTCTACCGGAGGCTGGTGGTCTGAATGACGACGGTCGAAGCCCGCGCCGGGTTGTTCCTGCGCATCCTGCCGCCGGCGCTGTACGCGGGCCGCGCCCGCATGCTCGTCGAACGCTCGGTGATGGTCTACCGCGGCAACTGGCTGATCTTCCTGTCCGGCGCGGTCGAGCCGTTCCTCTACCTGCTGGCGTTCCAGCTGGGGTTCGGCAAGCTGGTCACCGAGGTGACGGGCCCCGGCGGGCAGCCGATGAGCTACGTCGCGTTCGTGGCGCCGGCCCTGCTGGCGACGTCGGCGATGAACGGTGCCGTCTTCGAATCGACGTACAACCTGTTCTTCAAGCTGCGCTACGCGAAGCTGTACGACGCGATGCTGGCGACCCCGATCGGCCCGCTGGACGTGGCGCTGGGCGAAATCGGCTGGGCGATGACCCGCGGCGGCATCTACGCGGTGGCGTTCCTCGCGATCGCGGCGGCGATGGGCCTGCTGGCGTCGTGGTGGGCCCTGCTGATGGTCCCGGCGGCGCTCCTGGTGGGCCTGGCGTTCTCGGCGATCGGCATGGCCCTGGTGACGTTCCTGCGGTCGACGGCCCAGTTCGACTACATCCAGCTGGGCCTGACGCCGATGTTCCTCTTCGCGACGACGTTCTACCCGCTGTCGGTGTACCCCGAGCCGCTGCAGTGGGTGGTCCGTTGCCTCCCGCTCTACCACGCGATCGAGCTGATGCGCGGCCTCGCCACGGGCCTCCTCTCCGGCGGCATGCTGATCAACCTGGCCTACCTGCTGGCCTTGGGCGTCCTGGGCCTGTGGGCATCGACGCGCCGGATCGCCAAACTCCTCCTCACGTGAGTCCCGTCCCCAATCACGCGAGTCCCGCTCTCAATCACGCGAGTCCCGTCCCGGATCACGCGAGTCCCGTCCCCAGTCACGCGAGTCCCGCTCTCAATCACGCGAGTTCCGTCCCGGATCACGCGACATCCGGTCTCGCTCACGACCCGAGCGGGGTCAGCGGGCTTGGTCGGGCGGCCCGCCCGGCACGGCGGCAGGCGCCGGAACGTGCACCATCCCGTGCCCGTAGAACCCGTTGTACCCCTCGTACCCCGCGCAGTACGCGTCCTGGAGCCCGTCCCCGGTCAGGTCGTAGTCGGCCGGGCACGGCATCGGCATCGCCTGGGCCTCCAGCGTCCGCCGCAGCTGCCGCGGCCGGGCCTCCGGTGCCGCCGACGCCAGCAGCGCCAGCACCCCGGTGACGTGCGGTGCCGCCATCGACGTCCCGCACAGCGGCGCGTACCCGCCCGGCACCGTCGACAGCACGCACTCGCCCGTCTCCCCGCCGGGCGCGGTGACGTCGATCACGCCCAGTCCGTACGAGCTGTACCCCGCCTTCACCCGGTCCGCGCCGACGGCGGACACCGCGACGACGTCCCGCAGCCCGGCCGGCAGGGCCTCGCACCCGCTGCTCGCCCCGCGCGCCCCCGAACGCGCCGACGGCGTCAGATCGACGGCCTCGTTCGTCGCCGCCGCCACGTTCAACGTGCCCGCCGCAGTGCTGTACTCGACCGCGCGGGCCAGCACCTCGTGCACCACGCCGCGGTCGTTGCCGCGGATGCACGACAGCGACCACGGGTTGACGAAGAAGCTGCTGTTCGTCACCCGCAGGTGCCGTGAGGCAGCCCACATCAGCCCGCACACCGCGGCTTCCGGGGCGGCGTAACCGCGATCGTCGATCACCTTCACCGACGCCACACGCACCCCGGGCGCCACACCCGTCACGCCGCGCCCGTCGTCGGCCGCCGCGATGATCCCCGCCACGTGCGTCCCGTGCACCGACGTCGTCGGCTCCCACGCCGACGGCGACCGGTCGGGCGCGCCGGTCAGGCAGCCGGCGGAGTCGTCCGGGTCGATGGCGTCGCTCAGGTCCGGGTGGTCCGGGTCGATCCCGGAGTCGAGCACCCCGACGACGACGTCCCGGCGGCCGGCCCAACCCGCCGAGCCGCCCGGGGCGTCGATCATCCGCATGTCCCACTGCTGCCCGCTCAGGTCGGCGGTGGGGACGCGAGCCGGATCGGTCGCGGGCAGCGTGGCCCGCGCGGGCTGCGGCTTGACCTCGGCGGCGCGCTGCGCGGCCAGCCGCTCGGCCTGCGCGCTGAACGCCCGGTCGAGCCCGATCCGCTCGCCGAAACCCGGGTCGCCGGAGGTGGCGACCGCGACGGCGATCTGCGGGTAGTAGACGGTGGTGGTCCCGCAGGCGCCGTCGATCTCCGAACGGGCCGCGGCCTCGGTCGTGCCGCGGTCGAAGGCGACGACGTAGCGGAGGGCCCGGCCGTGGGCGCAGCCCGGCTCGGCTGCCACCGCCGGACCGGCGGTGACGCATCCCGAAAGCACCAGGACGGTGCACACGGCCGCTCGCAGCGGCCGCGCCAGCAGGGACACCGGACCTCCCACCGGATGCAGGAACCGCGGGTGCCGGCGCGCGAGATCCCGGTCACCCCGAGCCGCACCGTAGCCACCCCGTGCCCGGCGGACAAGCGCTGCGGCGAAGTTCCCCCGGCCGTGGGGTGCGCGGGGGCGGTACGGCGCGCCCGGGTGCCTGCGGGAGGTACCGAGTACACCGGAGTGGTCACCCGGTGTGGGATACTCGGGGTGGCCGCTGGGCCGCGGGGCGCACGTGAGAGGTGCTGCCTGCGGCGTTGTGGCCCGGTGATGTGCATGAACAGCGTGACGCGCGTCGCCGCCCGCGAACCGGGCGGCTGGACGACGTGGCAGGCGGCCCGGGGGCCGCGAAAGCCTGGCCAAGCACGCCGCCGAGCAGACCTTAGGCCGGGTTGCGCCCCACCGGAAGCGGTGGTGCGGCGCCCGGTTGTCGGGCAAGGATTCCCGCCGCTGGTGACCACCACGGCGGAACGAACAGAAAGGGGCCCCTGCGCGGCCGCGTCCCTGCCGGTGCGAACCGGCAGACGCGCCCGGGGGCGGAGGAGACACATGTCGAACGCGGAAACACCCGCCGAGCACACCGGCGGGAATCCCGCCACACCCACGGGCGGCCCGCTGGCCGACCTGCCGCCCCGGATCCGGGTGCACGCGCTGGCCAAGCTGCTGGAATCGCACAGCCGGGACGTCCTCGCGAAGCTCGCCGAGCTGGGCGAAAGCGTGCGCAGCGCGCAGTCGAGCGTGACCAGGGAAGTGGCGCTCAAGGTGGCCGAGGCCTTCGCGCCCGGTGAGACCGAAGACACGGCGGCCGAGCCCGCCGAGCCGGCGCAGCCCGCCGAGACCCGCCCGGCGGTGCCCGAGGTGCCGGTCGCCGAGGCCGAGAAGCCGCGGCCGCGCCAGAAGACCCGCGCGCACCTGCCGGTGTTCGCCGCGCCGTCGCCGGTCTTCCTGCCGCCGGAGCCGGCCGAGCCCGCCGCCAAGCCGGCCCGCAAGCCGGCCGACCCGTTCGCGGAGCCGCCGTCGCGCCCCGAGCCCGAGGTCGCCGAGGACGAGGCCGAGGACACCACGCCGGGCACCGACGCCGGGGCCGACGAAGACGGCGACGACGCCGGCAGCCGCCGTCGCCGCCGCCGGGGCCGTCGCGGCCGTGGCCGGGGCAAGGGCGCCGAGGGCGGCGACGAGACCGCCGAGGCCGAGGACGACCAGGTCGAGGAGCAGCCGCGCCGCAAGGGCCGCACCGGCGACGAAAAGCCCGAAGCGGACACCGAAGAGGCCGAGGACGCCGCTGAGTCGTCTTCGGAGGCCGAGAGCGACGCCGACGAGGGTGAAGGCGGCACCCGCCGTCGCCGCCGCCGTCGTCGCCGCAAGGGCTCGGACGGCGAAGACACCGCCGAGACCACCGACGACCCGCCCAACACCGTCACGCACGTCCGGCAGGCGAAGGCCGAGCAGCCCGAGCGCCCGGCGCGCGACGAGGTGCGCAGCGTCCGCGGGTCGACCCGCCTGGAAGCGAAGCGCCAGCGCCGCCGGGACGGCCGCGAGGCGGGCCGCCGTCGCGCCCCGATCCTGTCCGAGGCCGAGTTCCTGGCCCGGCGCGAGTCGGTCGAGCGCACGATGGTCGTCGCCGAGCACGGCGACTCCACCCAGATCGCGGTGCTGGAGGACGGCGTCCTCGTCGAGCACTTCGTGACGCAGTCGGGCTCCGGCTCGATCGTCGGCAACGTCTACCTCGGCCGCGTCCAGAACGTGCTGCCGAGCATGGAGGCCGCGTTCATCGACATCGGCCGCGGCCGCAACGCCGTGCTGTACGCCGGTGAGGTCGACTGGGACGCCGCCGGCCTGGAGGGCAAGGCCCGCAAGATCGAGCAGGCGCTGTCCACCGGCGACTCCGTGCTGGTCCAGGTCACGAAGGACCCGGTCGGGCACAAGGGCGCCCGGCTGACCACGCAGATCTCGCTGCCCGGCCGCTTCCTCGTGTACGTCCCCGCGGGCGGCGCCACCGGCATCTCCCGCAAGCTGCCGGAGAACGAGCGCCGCCGGCTCAAGGACATCCTCAAGCGGATCGTCCCGGAGGACGCGGGTGTCATCATCCGCACCGCCTCCGAGGGCATCGGCGAGGAGGAGCTGGGCCGCGACGTCGACCGCCTGAAGGCGCAGTGGGACGTCATCAAGGAGAAGGCCGCCGCCGGTTCCGGCAAGAAGGGCGGCGCGCCGACCATGCTCTACGAAGAGCCGGACCTGCTGGTCAAGGTCGTGCGTGACCTCTTCACCGAGGACTTCACCAAGCTGGAGATCCAGGGCAACCGGTCCTGGGAGACGATCAACGGCTACGTCAGCCACGTCGCCCCGGAGCTCACCGAGCGCCTCCGGCGCTACACCGGCACCGGCGACGCGTTCGCCGACCACCGGATCGACGAGCAGATCACCAAGGCCCTCGACCGGAAGGTCTGGCTGCCGAGCGGCGGTTACCTGGTCATCGACCGCACCGAGGCGATGACGGTGATCGACGTCAACACCGGCAAGTTCACCGGTTCGGGTGGCAACCTCGAGGAGACGGTGACCCGCAACAACCTGGAGTCGGCGGAGGAGATCGTCCGCCAGCTCCGGCTGCGGGACATCGGCGGCATCATCGTGATCGACTTCATCGACATGGTGCTCGAGTCCAACCGCGAGCTGGTGCTGCGCCGCCTCACCGAGTGCCTCGGCCGCGACCGCACGCGCCACCAGGTCGCCGAGGTCACCTCGCTCGGCCTGGTGCAGATGACCCGCAAGAAGATCGGCACGGGCCTGCTGGAGGCGTTCTCGACGCCGTGCGAGCACTGCAAGGGCCGGGGCGTGCTCGTCTCGACCGAGGTGCAGCGCACGAGCGGCGGCTCCTCGCCGTCGCAGGGCGGGAACGGCAACGGCGGCGGCAACAGCGGCGGCGGGGAGAAGAGCTCCCGCCGGTCGCGGGGCCGCGGCAAGGGCGAGGAGGCCGCCAAGGAGCAGGCCGAAGCCGCCAAGGCCGAGGTCCACGCCGTTCCGCCGCCGGAGCGGCGCGAGTCGATCGCGTCCGCGGTGGCGGCGGTGGCCAACGCCTCTAAGGCCGCCAAGGAGCACGACCACGGCGCGCTGAACGGCAACGGGCTCGCCCCGGAGCCGGCCAGGGAGGTCGCGGACGTCCCGGCGACCACGGAGGCGGACGAGACGCCGGTGGCGGCCGAGCCGCCCGCCGAGCCCGCCCAGGAGGTCGCCGGCACGCCGGTGACCACCATGGCCGACGAGGTGCCGGTGCCGCAGGACGAGGAGCCCGAGGTCGAACGGTCCTCGGCTCCGGAGCCGGTGGAGGAGCCGGTCACCGACGCCGAGGTCAGCGTGCCCGAACCGGCGGTGCGCTCCACCCGGCGCCGTCCGCGCCGGGCGGCGTCGCGGCCGGCGGGCCCGCCGGTGCACGCCTCCGACCAGAGCAAGTGAACAACTAGGGGGACCCCGGTGGTAACGCACCGGGGCACCCCACGTAACCTGTAGTACGGCCTGCCACCAGAGCAGGTTGTCTGCGCGAGTCCAGGACCGCCGTTCCATCAGGTGGGCCGATCGCGCGGAGCCCCCACCCATTGTCGAGTAATGCAGGAGACTTCCGTGTCGGCGTACGCGATCGTCAAGACCGGCGGCAAGCAGTACAAGGTGGCCGTCGGCGACGTCGTCGAGGTCGAGAAGCTCGAGGGCGAGCCGGGCACCGAGCACATCCTCCCCGCCGTTTTGTACGTCGACGGTGGCGATGTCACCACGGACGCCGACGCGCTGGCGAAGGTCTCGGTCACCGGCAAGGTCGTCGAGCAGACCAAGGGTCCGAAGATCCGGATCCACAAGTTCAAGAACAAGACGGGCTACCACAAGCGCCAGGGTCACCGGCAGAAGCTGACCCGCGTCGAGGTCACCGCCATCTCCCTGTAAGGGCTTCCGGATCTTCGTTTTTCAGAAAGAGGACTGAGCTATGGCTCACAAGAAGGGTGCGTCCAGCTCCCGCAACGGTCGTGACTCGAACGCGCAGCGCCTCGGCGTCAAGCGCTTCGGTGGCCAGGAAGTCAACGCGGGCGAGATCCTGATCCGCCAGCGCGGCACCAAGTTCCACCCCGGCGTGAACGTCGGCCGTGGCGGCGACGACACGCTGTTCGCCTTGGCCGCCGGTGCGGTCCAGTTCGGCGAGAAGCGTGGCCGCAAGACGGTCAACATCGTGCCGTCGGAAGCCTGAGTTTCGGCTTCTGTCTAGACCTCTGACGAGGGGTGGGGCCGGAATATCCGGTGCCACCCCTCGTTTGTTTTGTTTACTACGTTGTCGTTGAGTGAAGTGAGGCAAAGTCATGGCGTCCCGGTTCGTGGACCGTGCGGTCATCCACCTGACCGCCGGTGACGGGGGCAACGGCTGCGCCTCGGTGCACCGCGAGAAGTTCAAGCCCCTCGGCGGCCCGGACGGGGGCAACGGCGGCAACGGCGGCGACGTCCTGCTGGTCGTCGACCCGAACGTGCACACCCTGCTCGACTTCCACTTCCGCCCGCACGCCAAAGCCGGCAACGGCAAGATGGGCCAGGGCAGCAACCGCGCCGGTGCGGCGGGGGAGACGCTGGTGATGAAGGTGCCGTCCGGCACCGTCGTGTTCACCGAGGACGGCGAGATGGTGGCCGACCTGATCGGTCCCGGCACCACGTTCGTCGCCGCCCAGGGCGGCCGTGGCGGGCTCGGCAACGCCGCGCTGTCGTCGAAGGCCCGCAAGGCGCCCGGGTTCGCGCTGCTGGGCGAGCCGGGCGAAAGCCGCGACCTGACGCTCGAGCTGCGGTCGGTCGCCGACGTCGGCCTGCTGGGGTTCCCGTCCGCCGGCAAGTCGTCGCTGATCTCCGTGCTGTCCGCGGCCAAGCCGAAGATCGCCGACTACCCGTTCACCACGCTGGTGCCGAACCTCGGCGTCATCACCGGCGGCGACACGGTGTTCACGATGGCCGACGTGCCCGGCCTCATCCCCGGCGCGTCCGAGGGCAAGGGCCTGGGCCTGGACTTCCTCCGCCACATCGAGCGCTGTGCGGTGCTGGTGCACGTCGTCGACTGCGCGACGCTGGAGCCGGGCCGCGACCCGCTGTCCGATGTGGACGCTCTCGAGGCGGAGCTCGCGAAGTACACGCCGAGTCTCGGCGGGAAGCTCGAAGAACGTCCGCGCGTGGTCGTCCTCAACAAGATCGACGTCCCGGAGGCGGCCGAGCTCGCCGAGTTCGTCCGCCCGGACTTCGAAGCCCGTGGCCTCCAGGTGTTCGAGGTTTCGACGGCGTCGCGCAAGGGGTTGCGCGAGCTGACGTTCGCTTTGGCCGCCATCGTCGAGAAGTACCGCGAGGCGCAGCCGGTGCTGGAGCCGGAGAAGATCGTCCTGCGGCCGCTGGCCGTCGACGACTCCGGCTTCACCGTCGAGGTCGACCCCGAGGAAGAGGGCGCGTTCATCGTCCGCGGCGCCCGCCCGGAGCGGTGGATCCGCCAGACCGACTTCGCCAACGACGAGGCCGTCGGCTACCTCGCCGACCGGCTCAACCGTCTCGGCGTCGAGGACCAGCTGGCGAAGCTCGGCGCGAAGCCCGGCAGCCCCGTCACGGTCGGCGACGTCCAGTTCGAGTGGGAGCCGTCGACGCCTTCGGTGGCGGTCCACCTGTCCGGGCGCGGCACCGACGTCCGGCTGGAGCGCACCGACCGGGTCGGCGCCACCGAGCGCAAGGAAGCCCGCCGGATCCGGCGCGAGGGCTCGGACGAGTTCGAGGACGACCTGGACGTCGAGGAGTGAGCGGCACGCGCGAAGCCATCGCCGCCGCGCGGCGGCTGGTGGTCAAGGTCGGCTCGTCGGCGCTGACCAGCGCGGGCAGCGGGCTGGACGTGGCCCGGCTGGACGCGCTGGTCGACGCGATCGCCGAGCGCGTCGCCCGGGAAGCCCAGATCGTGCTGGTGTCCTCGGGCGCGATCGGGGCCGGGCTGGCCCCGCTCTCGCTGGGCAAGCGGCCGCGTGACCTCGCCACGCAGCAGGCAGCGGCGAGCGTCGGGCAGCTGGCGCTGGCGCACGCCTACGCCGAGTCGTTCGGCCGGTATTCGCTGACGGTCGGGCAGGTGCTGCTGACGTCCGACGACGTCGTCCGCCGGTCGCACTACCGCAACGCGCAGCGGACGTTTTCGCGGCTGCTGGCGCTCGGCGCGGTCCCGGTGGTCAACGAGAACGACACGGTGGCGACCGAGGAAATCCGCTTCGGCGACAACGACCGCCTGGCGGCTTTGGTGGCCCACCTGATCGGCGCCGACGCGCTGATCCTGCTGTCCGATGTGGACGGCCTGTACGACGGAGATCCCCGCGGCGGCGCGACCCGCAAGCTGACGGAGGTCCTCTCCGAGTCCGATGTGGACGGAATCTCGGTCGGCATGTCCAGCTCGGGCCTGGGAACGGGCGGCATGGTGTCCAAGCTCGCGGCGGCCCGGACGGCGGCGGGAGCGGGCATCCCGGTCCTGCTCGCGGCGGCCTCGGAAGCCTCGGCGGCGTTGACTTCGGCTTCCCCGGGCACAGCGTTCGCCCCGGCGGACACCCGCCTGTCGGCCCGCAGGTTCTGGCTGGGCTACGCGGCGGACACGACGGGCAAGCTCCGCCTCGACGACGGCGCGGTGACGGCGGTGGTCCGCCGCCGCCGCTCCCTCCTGGCCGCGGGGATCACCGGCGTGGACGGCGACTTCCAGGCGGGCGACGTCGTCGACCTGGTCGACGCGAAGGACCGCCCGGTGGCCCGCGGAGTGGTGGCCTTCGACGCGACAGAGCTCCCGGACCTGATCGGCCGGTCAACCCCGGAGCTCCCGGAGGAGCAACGCCGCGAGGTAGTCCACGCCGACGACCTGGTCCCCCTCCGCCGCTGACCCCGTGTCGGCTCCCCAATCACGCGAGTTGCCCCTCCAATCACGCGAGTTCCGCCTCTAATCACGCGAGTTCCGCCTCTAATCACGCGAGACCCGCCTTCAATCACGCGAGATCCGTCTCTGATCACGGGTGATGCCGCCGTTGGTCGGCGCTCTCGGCCGAGAGCGC
>NZ_MUMI01000302.1 GCF_002155975.1 Amycolatopsis kentuckyensis | reverse complement strand
GGCGTACGACCAGGTGCTGGCCAGCTCGTACGCCTCCCTTTCCCGGACCCCGAAACCGCGCGCGGTGGTCGAATGCGGCTCGTATTCGAACCCGAACTACGGCTGCACGGACGAGCGCGAAGACGCGATAGCGGCGTACACGGACGCACTGATCTGGTACATCACGGGCGACGCGCGGTACGCGCAGAAGTCGATAGCGTTGATGGACGCGTGGTCGGCGGTGATCACGAGCCACACGAACAGCAACGCCCCGCTGCAGACGGGCTGGGCGGGCTCGTCGTGGCCACGCGCGGCGGAGATCATCAAGTACACGTATTCGAGCTGGCCGAACTCGGGCCGGTTCGCGACGATGCTGCGCAATGTGTACCTGAGCAAGGTGATCAACGGCAGCAACAGCAACGGAAACTGGGAACTGTCCATGATGGAGGCCGCGGTCGGCATCTCGGTGTTCCTGGAGGACAAGACGAGCTACGACAAGGCGGTGACGCGCTACCGCAACCGCGTCGCGGCCTATGTGTATTTGTCGTCCGACGGCGCGCTCCCGAAGACGGTGCCCGGCAGCGGCCTGTCATCACGCGACCAGATCGTGAGCTATTGGCAGGGCCAGTCGACGTTCGTGGACGGCCTGACCCAGGAAACCTGCCGCGACTTCACCCACACGGGCTACGGCATAGCGGCCATCGCGGACGTGGCGGAGACGCTCCGCATCCAGGGCGAGGACGTGTACCCGACGGAGATCGGCACGCGCCTGCGCCAGGCCCTGGGTTTCCAGTCGAAGTACCAGCTGGGCGCGGCGGTGCCGTCCTGGTTGTGCTCGGGCCACCTGAACCTCGGCCTCGGTCCGGTGACGGAGGTGGGCTTCAACGCACTGAACACGCGCTTGGGCATCGCGATGACGAACACCCAGACGTTGACGGAGCGCCAGCGCCCGGCGGGCTCGAACAACCTGTTCGTGGCCTGGCAGACCCTCACCCACGCCGCCAACCCGGCGTGATCTTGCACTTCGGCCCTCCTGACCTGTTTCCGCAGGTCAGGAGGACTGAGGACCCTGCTTGCAGGGCAGGTTGAGGGGCACGCTAGAGTACTTCTCACGCACTCAGCGAGTGCGGGTCCGGGCTGTGGCGCAGTTTGGTAGCGCACTTGACTGGGGGTCAAGGGGTCGCAGGTTCAAATCCTGTCAGCCCGACGGACAGCGGGTTTCCGCAGCTCACAGCTGCGGGGGCCCGCTTTTTGTTGTGGTCATGGGTGTCGATCCGGTCTAGCACCGCGCTCAGTGACACCTTGACTGGAGGCTCTCCCCATGCCGACGAATTTGACCAAACAGGGTCTGCCCAGGCCCGTGGACGACACCTGGCGTTCCTACGTCGAAGAATGGGACCGCAGCCTGCGCGCCGCGAACCGCCCGCACACAACCCGCTACAACTACGAGCCCGACCGATGACGACAGCGACGCAGCGGACGACCCCACCGACGTCGGACGCAAGCACATCGAGTGGTTCATCACCTGGATGATCGACAGCCGCTCAGCCTCGACAGCCCTCAACAAGTACAAAGGCATCCAACAGTTCTTCAACTATCTCCTCGAGTGCGAGGAGATAGGCCGCCATCCCATGGAGAAGTTCAGCCAGCCAGACACACCAGACAAGCTTGCACCAGTCGTGTCCGACGACGTACTCGCCCGACTGCTCGATACGTGCCGCGGGAAGAGCTACCGCGACCGGCGCGATATGGCAATCATTCGGCTCTTCCTCGACACCGGCGCCCGGCTCACCGAGGTCGCCAATCTCAAACTTGCAGACGTAGACCTTCACCGCGACGGCGTCCTGGTCCATGGCAAGGGTAACCGTCAGCGATTCGTTCCGTTCGGCGAATGCACCGGCCAAGCCATCAGCCGCTACCTGCGCACCCGAAGCCGTCACCGAGCCGCGGACAGCCCTTACCTGTTCCTTGCCGAACGCGGACGCGAGCCGTTGAAACCGAACGGAATAAAGATTTCGACCCAGTCCCCTGTGGGGCGGGTGATGTTGGTGGCGTGCTGATGCGCTCGCGCGATCGTCGAGTCCACCGATATCGCCCAGTCGATTTGCCCGACCGGATCTGCGGTCATCAGCAGCCGTTGCAGCACGGTGTCCCAGATTCCGTCGCCGGCCATTCGGCGATGCCAGGTCCAGATCGTCTGCCACGGACTGAACACCGCTGGCACATCCCGCCAGGCAATCCCGCACCGATACCGGTAGATGATCCCCTCGACCATCTCCCGCGCATCCGAAAACAGGCGGCCACGCTTACCAGTGCGAACCTAGGTCCGTTCGAGTCGCTGACACTTGCGCAGAAGATGCCCTCCATCGACCCGCACTTCTGGCGTCGTGGTGCCGAAGACCACATTCGGGACTATCGATCGTCGATCCGTCGTCGAGGCAAGCGTGGATCGGCTACGCTGCCGACGGCGTGACCGCACGGCAACCTGCAGTAACGGTTCGCGGTTTGGTCGCCGGTTGAGTCGGGAGCGTGGGGAGGCGATGCCGACGTGGTGTTCAACGCCGAGGTGATGCGGCGCCAGGCCGGGCAGCTGGACGAGGAGTTGGCGCTGGCCCGGTTTTCGGGGCAATCCCGGGACGGCGAGGTGACCGCGGTCGTCAGCGGCCACGGCCGGATCCTGGATTTGTCGATCAGCCAGTCGGTGATGCGCGGGGCACATCCGCAGGTCGTCGGATCCGACGTGGAGGAGGCCGTCGTCGCGGCGCGGCGGAAGGCCGCCGCCGTGGCCGGCCCCAAGATGCGGGCGGTGCTGGACAAGGACCTGGTATGGCAGCCGGCGCAGGAGCCTTCAGCAACGGGTGTTTCGGGCAGTCCTTCGCTGGTCCCCGCTGACCTCGAACCGACTTCAGGTCGTCCCTCCGCGGTCGCACGTCCGAAGCGGGCGGCAATCGAGGACGAGAACTTCGAGGAGCTGGACTTCCTGGAAGACGACGGCGGACCGGACGAGGATCGGGGGCGCTGGTGAACTACCAGGGCGAGCTCTACCACCTGGCGCGCGAAATCAACGCCGCCACAGCCGCGGTCGCTCAGACCACGCAGGACGCGGAACGCACACCGCTGGAATGGCGGCTGCCCGGTGAACTGGGCTCGGTGACCGTGTCCGGGGCCGGTGAACTGACCGCCGTGACCCTCGACGCCGCCGAAATGCGCCAGTACTCCGCGGCCGCACTGTCCCGAACCCTGCTGGAAGGCATCCGGGACGCCGAAGCGCAGGCCGAACACCGGCGCGCCGAGACCATCGCCGCGGCCATCGGCGAAACGGGGCTGGCATGACCTTCGACCCCCGCGACATCGTGGGCAAGGGCTACCGCGTCTACCCCGAGGCGCTGCGCGCCGCCGCGGCCGACGTCACCGCCGCCGCCGACCTGATCCTCGAATTCGCCCAGCACGACCTCGCCGACACCCAGCTCGGCGAATACGACCTCGGGCTCCCCGGCACCACCACCGAGCTGATGCCCAGCCTCCACGGCGCAGGCACAGTCGAGCAGTACAACCGCGCCATCGACAAGATCCGCATGGTGACCACCGAAAACGCCAACGCCATCCGTCAGCTCGCCCAAGCGCTGCAGACCGCCGCCGGCTACTACGAGAAGCAAGACGCGGCCGAGTACGAGCGGCTGAAGAAACTCGAAGGAGGCGCCCGGTGACCGTCCCTCCCCCTCCGCCGCCCGGCACCTCCGACCCGGCGAGCCTGCCCTACCCCGACGACGCCGACGCGGTCATCCGGCGCGCCGCCGGGTTCATCGGCGCCCACGGCATCATCACCCTGCTGAACAAGCTCCGCGTCTTCGTCGCCGGCGACATCGGCAAAGTCCTGCACCTGGCCGACACCTTCGCCAGCCAAAGCGCCCTGTCCGACGCGGTCGACCAGCTCAACGCCGCACAGCTGACGCTCTCGACAGCGTGGCACGGCGACGCCGCCGACCAGTTCGCCACCTACGCCGGCATGGCCAAACCCATCCTCACCCAGAACCAGGCGTCGCTGGTCACTCTGACCAAGACGATGTCCTCCATCGCCGAAACGATCATCGACACCTACAAGAACCTGCTCGTCGTCATCGGCAAATGCGCGATCAACATCAACCAGCTGGGCGGCAAGATCGGCATCGCCATCGGCACCTCGGTCGTCCTGCCACCGCTGGCGCCGATCAGCTTCAAAGACGTCGCCGACGCCCTCAACACCGCCTTCGCCACCTTCTGGCAAGACTGCCTGACCCTGCTCGGCGGCATGCTGACCGACATCGGCAAGCTGATCGGCAACCGCATCGATCTCACCACGATCGAGACCACCTTCACCGCCCTGCCCGAGGTCGGCGGCAGCACCGGAGTCATCGGAGACCCGGGCCGGTGGCATGTCAAGCCAGGAGCCAGCCAGCCATGACCAGCCGCAACATCCCGCACATCGTCGCCGCCCTGGTCGTGCTGGGCCTGGCCACCGGGTGCACACCGAGCCCGCCACCACGGCCGGCCGACCCGCAGGTGTCCGTCCCGCCGATCCCTGGCACCGGGCTGCCCGGCGCCGCCCGCTTCCGAGCCGACCCGTGCGCCGCGATCACTGTCGAGCAGCTAGACAGCCTCGGCTTCACCGGCGGCGACCGCAGCGTCGACGGCCAACGATGCGTCACCACGTTCGGTCCCGTCGCTCAGGTCATCACGTCCAACCGCGGCAACAGCCTCCGCACCCTCTACCTCGAACACGCCCGCGGCCACGACACCGGCAACCACTGGGAACCCACCACCATCGACACCATCCACCCCGCCGTCATCGTCGCCATCGACGACAACATCCCCAGCAAACAAGCCGAAGGCCCCCTCGGCTGCACCCTCGCCCTCGCCGCCGACAACACCACTCTCGTCTACATCACCGCTGCCACCTACGGAAAACCCGAAACCGGCCCCTGGCAACACGACCCCTGCGGCGCCACCCAGAAAATCGCCGAACTCGTCATCCACAACCTCACCACCTGACCGCTCCGGCACTCCAGCTGGCCGATCGGCACCGTGGAACCCTGGGCCCTCCCTGCCCGGTCGGCCGCGCGG
>NZ_MUMI01000301.1 GCF_002155975.1 Amycolatopsis kentuckyensis | reverse complement strand
GCGGGCGAACCGGCTCGCGCGGCTGCTGATCTCCCGCGGCGCCGGCCCCGAACAGGTCGTCGCGCTCGTCCTGCCGCGGTCGGCCGACCTCGTCGTCGCCGAGCTGGCCGCGGCCAAGGCCGGGGCCGCCTTCCTGCCCGTCGACCCCGACCAGCCCGCCGAGCGCATCGCCTTCGTGCTCGCCGACGCGAAGCCCGTGCTCGTCGTGAGCCGCGGGAAGGCGCACAGCCCCACCCTCGACCTCGACGAACCCGGCCTGCTCGACGACCAGGCCGACACCGACCCCGCCGACGCCGACCGGACGCGCCCGCTGCGCCTCGACCACCCGGCCTACCTCATCTACACGTCCGGCTCGACCGGCGTCCCCAAGGGCGTGCTCGTCACCCACCGCGGCCTGGCCGGCTTCTTCGCCGCCATGCGGGACCAGTACGACGTGCGGCCCGGCGACCGGGTCCTCGAGTTCTCCTCACCGAGCTTCGACGCGTCCGTCCTCGAGCTCGGCATGGCGCTGCCGCACGGAGCCGCGCTGGTCGTACCGCCGCCCGGCCCGCTGCTGGGCGACCGGCTCGCGGACGTCCTGGCCGAGCACGGAGTCACCCACGCGCTCATCCCGCCGGTCGCGCTGGCCACGCTGTCCGGGGACCACGCGCTGCCGGACTTCCGCACGGTGATCGTCGGCGGGGACGCCTGCCCGCCCGAACTGGTCCGGACCTGGGCCCCCGGGCGCCGGATGATCAACTCCTACGGCCCCACCGAATTCACCGTCGTCGCGACCTGGAGCGACCCGCTGGTCCCCGGCGGCACGCCCCCGATCGGCCACCCGCTGCCCGACGTCACCGCGTACGTCCTCGACGACGCGCTGCGCCCCGCCGATACCGGCGAGCTCTACGTCACCGGCCCGGGCCTGGCCCGCGGCTACCTCGACCGGCCCGGACTGACCGCGAGCCGGTTCGTGGCCGACCCCTTCGGCGCGCCCGGCGCGCGGATGTACCGGACCGGCGACGTCGTCCGCCACACGGAAACCGGCGAGCTGGAGTTCGTCGGGCGAGTCGACCACCAGGTCAAGATCCGCGGCTTCCGGATCGAACCGGGCGAAGTCGAAGCGCTGCTGCTCGGGCAGGACGGGGTCCGCGAGGCGGTCGTCGTCGCCCGCGAGGACCAGCCCGGCGTCAAACGCCTGGTGGCCTACGTCGTCGGGGACGCCGACCCGGCCGACCTGCGCGCCGCCGCGGCCGACCGGCTGCCGCCGTATCTGGTCCCGTCCGCGTTCGTCCCGCTCGAGGCGATGCCGCTGACCCACCACGGCAAGCTCGACCGCGACGCGCTGCCCGAACCCGACTGGCAGGCCCAGGTCCGGGCCGCGCACACCGCACCCCGGACCCCGGCCGAGCACGCGCTCGCCGAAATCTGGGCCGACGTGCTCGGCGTCCCGGACATCGGCGTCGACGCGGACTTCTTCGAACTCGGCGGCGACTCCATCCTCGGCGCCCGCGCGCTCGCCCGGATCCGCGCCCGCTTCGGCGCCGAGCTGTCCCCGCGGGTCGTGTTCGACGCCCGCACCATCGCGAAGCTCGCCGAACTGCTGCCGGCTCGATCCGGTGCCCCGGCCGGCCGGATCGAGCCCGCGGTCCACGACACCGTGGTGCCGCTCTCGCCGGTCCAGCGCCGTCTCTGGGTGCTCGACCAGCAGAACCCCGGCAGCACCGAATACAACGCCGGCGTCGGCCTCACCCTCGCCGGCCCGCTGGACCGCGAGGCCCTGCGCGCCGCCCTGGACGGGCTGGCCGCGCGGCACGAGTCGCTGCGGACGACGTTCCGGACCGTCGACGGCGAAGGCGTCCAGGTCATCGCCGACGACGGCACCATCCCGCTGGGGGAAGCCGACGCCGAGACGGACCTCGACGCGCAGCTGGCCGCCGAACTGGACCGCCCCTTCGACCTGACGACCGGGCCGCTCACGCGGGCGACGCTGATCCGCCGGGGCCCGGACGACCACCTGCTCCTGCTGTGCCAGCACCACATCATCACCGACGGCTGGTCGGTCGGCCTGCTCGTCGACGAGCTCGCCGCGCTCTACGCGGGGGAGAAGCCCGCCCCGCTCGACATCGGCTACCGCGACTACTCCCGCTGGCACCACGACCGGCTGGCCGGGCTGCGCGACCGGCAGCTGGCGTACTGGCGCACGCAGCTCGCCGGCCTCGAACCCCTGGACCTGCCCACCGACCGGCCCCGCCCGCCCGTCCGCGCCACCGAGGGCGCGATCCGCCGGTACGAGCTGCCCGGCGGGCTCGCCGCGTTGGGCCACGACACCGGCGCGACGCTGTTCACCACGCTGACCGCGCTCGTCCAGGTGCTCCTGGCCCGCTACACGGGGCAGGACGACGTCGCCGTCGGCACCGCGGTGTCCGGCCGCGACCACGACCAGCTCGAACGGCTGGCCGGGTTCTTCGTCAACACCCTCGTCCTGCGGTCCGCGGTCGACGCGGCGGAACCGTTCGACGTCTTCCTCGGCCGGGTCAAGGAAACGACGCTGGCGGCCTTCGCCGCCGCGGAAGTGCCCTTCGACGAGGTCGTCGACGACCTGCGGCCGGCCCGTGACCCGAGCCGGACCCCGCTGGTGCAGGTGCTGCTGGTGCTGCAGCAGGACCTCGTCCGGCCCCGGGAGGCGGGCGCCCTCCGCCTGGGCGAGCACGATCTGCCCCGCCCCCGGGCCCGGTTCGACCTCGTGCTGGAGTTCCAGCCGCAGGGCCGCAGCGTCGCGATCGAGTACGACACCGCGCTCTTCGACGCCGCGACGATCGACCGTTTCGCCGGGCACCTGCGGGTGCTCGCCGAAGCGGTGGTCGCCGGGCCGCACCGGCCGGTGGCCGAGCTGCCGCTCATGGGCGACGCCGAGCTCGCCCACCTGGCCGGCCTCTCCCGCGGGCCGGTCCTCGAAGCGCCGGAAGCCACGCTCCCGCAGCTGTTCGAGGCGCAGGCGGCCCGCACGCCGGACGCGGTCGCGGTCGTCTGCGGGGACCGCTCGCTCACCTACGCCGAGCTCGACGAGCAGGCCGACCGGCTGGCCGGGGTCCTCGTGGACCGCGGAGCCGGGCCCGAGCGGTTCGTCGCCGTGTCCCTGCCGCGCACGGAACGGATCCTCGTCGCGCTGCTCGGCGTGCTCAAGTCCGGTGCCGCCTACCTCCCGGTCGATCCCGCCTATCCGGCCGACCGCAAGGAACTGATCCTCGACGACGCCGCCCCGGCCCTGCTGCTCACCCCGGACGGCCACGGGCCCGGCTCCGTCCCCGCCCTCGCCTTCGACGACCCCGCCCTGCTCGAGAGCACTTCCGCAGCGCGGCGAGGCCGCGCCACGAACCCCGACCACCCCGCGTACGTGATCCACACGTCCGGCTCGACCGGCCGCCCCAAGGGCGTCGTGGTCGCCCACCGCAGCGCCGCGAACCTGATGGCCTGGGCGCGCGACGACTTCGGCGACGTCTTCCGGCCCGGGTCCACCGTGGTCGCTTCGACGTCGCTGAACTTCGACGTCTCGGTGTTCGAGATCTTCGCGCCGCTGGTGGCCGGCGCCACCGTCGAGATCGTCCGGGACGTGCTGGCCCTCGGCGAGGGCGAGCACACCGGCCGGCCGGTCGGCCTGGTCAGCGGCGTGCCCTCGGCGTTCGCGCAGCTGCTGGCCCAGGGCGCGGTCTCGGTGCGGCCGTCCACTGTGGTCCTGGCCGGCGAGGCGCTGACGCGGCACGCGCTGCTCGACATCCGGAATGCGTTGCCCGGCAGCCGGATCGCCAACATCTACGGGCCCACCGAGTCCACTGTGTACGCCACGGCCTGGTACCACGACACCGACCGCACCCCGCCGATCGGCCGCCCGATCGCCGGCATCCGCGCGTACGTGCTCGACCGCGGGCTGCGGCCCGTGCCCGTCGGCGTGCCCGGCGAACTGCACCTCGGCGGTGCCGGGGTGGCCCGCGGCTACCTCGGCCGGCCCGGGCTGACGGCGAGCCGGTTCGTCGCCGACCCCGCGGGCGAGCCGGGCGCCCGGATGTACCGGACCGGCGACGTCGTGCGCTGGACCGCCCGCGGTGAGCTGGAGTACCTGGGCCGCGCCGACGACCAGGTCAAGATCCGCGGCTTCCGGATCGAGCCCGGCGAAGTCGAGGCCGCGCTGCGCAAGCACCCGGCCGTCACCGAGGCGGTCGTCGTCGCGCGCACCGACGGGGGACACCAGCGGCTGGTCGCCTACGTCGTGCCCGAAGCGCCCGCGGACCTGCGCGAGTTCCTCGGCGCCTCGCTGCCCGCCCACCTGGTGCCCTCGGCGTTCGTGCCGCTCGACCGGCTGCCGCTCAACGCCAACGGCAAGCTCGACCGGCGTGCCCTCCCCGCCCCGGACTGGACCGGCGGCACCACCCGCGTCGCGCCGCGCACCGGGACCGAACGGCTCCTCGCCGCCATCTGGGCCGACGCACTCGGCCTGCCCGAGGTCGGCGTCGAGGACAACTTCTTCGAGCTCGGCGGCGACTCGATCCTCAGCATCCGGCTGGTGTCCGAGGCGGCCAAGGCGGGCCTGCGGATCACCACCAAGGACGTCTTCCGGCACCAGACGATCGCCGCGCTCGCCGCCGCGGCCGGGGTGATCGCGCCCGCGGCGGAACGTGCGGCCGCCACCGGCGAAGTGGTCGTCACCCCGATCCAGCACTGGTTCCTCGACACCGACCCGGCCGACCCGGACCACTTCGTCCAGCAGCTCAGCGTCCGCCTCGCCGACGACGTCGACGCAGACCGCCTGCGCACGGCGGTGAACACGGTCGTCGCGCACCACGACGCCCTGCGGCTGCGCTTCCGCAGGACCGCCGAAGGCTGGACGCAGGACCACGCCGAGCCCGGCGAGGCCGACGTCTTCGGCGCGGAAATCGACCTCGAACACGGCCCGCTGGTGCGCGCGGAACTGGACGGCACGACGCTGCGCCTGGCCGTGCACCACCTTGTGGTGGACGGCGTCTCGTGGCGGATCCTCCTCGAGGACCTCGACCACGCCTACCACGGACGCGACCTGAGCGCCCGCACGACGTCCTTCCAAGACTGGGCGAACCGGCTCGCCGAGCACGACTTCGCCGGCGACCTCCCGTACTGGCAGGCGGTCGCGGGCACGCAGATCCCGCTGGACACCGACGGTGCCGGCACGGTGGCGAGCACCCGCACGGTCACCACCCGGCTCGACGCCGAACTGACCCGGGCCCTGCTGCAGGACGTTCCGGGTGCCTACCGCACCCAGGTCAACGACGTGCTGCTGGCCGCGCTCGGCGGCGCCCTGCGCCGCTGGACCGGCGCCGAACGCGTCCTGGTCGACCTGGAAGGCCACGGCCGCGAGGACCTGTTCGACGACGTCGACCTGTCCCGCACGGTCGGCTGGTTCACGTCGCTGTTCCCGGTCGCCCTCGACGTCCCCGGCGCCGACGTCGCGACCCTGCTCAAGTCCGTCAAGGAGCAGCTGCGGGCGATCCCGGCCCGCGGCCTGTCCTACGGCGTCCTGCGCCACCTCGCCGGGACCGCTCCCGCGGTGAGGCCCCGGCTCAGCTTCAACTACCTCGGCCGCTTCGAGGCCGAGGGCGAGCTGTACCGGGGCCTCGAACGGGACCTGGAACTCGAGCAGAACCCCGCGGACGCCCGCGCGCACGCCGTCGACGTCGTCGCCCGGGTCACCGGCGGCCGCCTGGAGATCACCTGGTTCTACTCGGACCAGCTGCACGAAGAAGCCACGATCCGGACCGTCGCCGACGACCTCGTCCACGGCCTCGCCGGGATCGTCGCGCACTGCACCGGACCGGACGCCGGCGGCCGCACGCCGTCCGACTTCCCCCTGGCCGCCCTCGACCAGGCGGCGGTGGACCGGCTCGCCGGCGACGGCCGCGAGGTCGAGGACATCTACCCGCTCACCCCGGCCCAGGCCGGCATGCTCTTCCACCGGCTCACCGGCGGCGGCCGGCACGCCTACCTCCAGCAGGTGACGTTCGTGCTGGGCGACGTCCCCGACCCGGCGGCGCTCGGGCGCGCCTGGCAGCGGGTGGTGGACCGCACGCCCGTCCTGCGCACCCGGGTGGTCTGGGACGGCCTCGACGAGCCCGTGCAGGTCGTCCACCGGCAGGTCACCCTGCCGATCGAGCACCAGGACTGGACGACCGAACCGGTGGACCTCGACGCCGTGCTGGCGGCCGACCGGGACGCCGGCCTGGACCTGGGCGAGCTCCCGCTGATGCGGCTGCTGCTCGCCCGCGTCTCGGCGACCGAGGTCCGCGTGGTCTGGACGTTCCACCACCTGCTGCTCGACGGCTGGAGCCTGTTCCAGGTGCTCTCCGACGTCGCGGACGCGCACGCCGGGCGCCCGCTGCCGTCCCGCCGCCCGTTCCGCGACCACGTCCGGTGGCTGTCCGAACAGGACACACCGGCGGCGGAGGCCTATTGGCGGGCCCGGCTTTCCGGACGACCCGAGCCGGCCCGGTTGCGCACCGACCGCGCCCCGGGCGGGCACCCGGCCGAATCGACGGCCTCGCTGCGGATCGAGCTGCCCGCCGGGCCGCTGCGCACCGCCGCGCAGCGCCACGGGCTGACCCTCAACACGCTCGTCCAGGGCGCCTGGGCGGTGCTGCTGGCCCGCCACACCGGGCGGCCGGAGGTCTGCTTCGGCACCACGGTCGCCGGGCGGCCCGCGGACCTGCCCGGGGCCGGCGAGATCACCGGCATGTTCATCACCACGCTGCCGGTGGTCGCCGACGTCGACGAGCGGGCCGCTGCGGCGGATTGGCTGCGCGGCCTCCAGGAGGCCCAGGCCGAGGCCCGGCGGTTCGACCACCTCTCCCTGGCGCGCCTGCAGACCTGGGGCGGGGAGTTCGACACGCTCCTCGTCTTCGAGAACTACCCGGTCACCGCGGAGCTCGGGCTGCGCGACCTGCGGGGCGTCGAGACGACCAACTACCCGCTCAGCGTCGTCGCCTACCCCGGCGAGGAGCGCCTGGAGTTCCTCTTCGGCTACGACCCCGAGCTGTTCGACGCCGAGACGATCGCCGGGTTCGCCGGGAGCCTGCGGACCCTGCTGTCCGAGCTCGCCACCCGGCCGCACGAACCGCTCGCCCGGCTGCGCATGCTCGCCGACGCCGAGCAGCGCGACGTCCTGGCCGCCGGGACCGGCCCCGCGCGGGACCACCCGGAGACGACCGTGCCGGCCCTGTTCGCCGAGCAGGTCCGCCGCACGCCGGACGCGGTCGCCGTCACCGGCGACGAAACCCTGACCTACGCGGAACTGGACGCCCGGGCGAACCGGCTGGCCCACCGCCTGCTCGCCCTCGGGGCGCGGCGGGACGAGCTGGTCGGGCTGCTGCTCGGCCGCTCGGCCGACGTCGTCGTCGCCGAACTGGCGGTGCTCAAGGCCGGCGGCGCCTACCTCCCGCTGGACGCCCGCGCCCCCCGCAGCCGGCTGGCCGCGCTGCTCGACGGCGTCCGCGTCCTGGTGACCGACGACGCCGGCCGGGCGCTCGCCCACGAGGTCCACAGTGGACCGGTGGTGTCGATCGGGGAAGCGGGCGACGAGCGGGCCGAGGCCCCGGATGTCCCGCTGTGGCCGGAAAACCTGGCGTACGTCATGTACACCTCGGGGTCGACCGGCACCCCCAAGGGGGTCGCCGTCAGCCACCGGGCCGTCGTCGCGCTGGCCCGGGAGCGGTCCTTCGCCCGCCCCGCTCACCGGGCCGTGCTCATGCACTCCGCGCTGGCCTTCGACGCCTCGACGTACGAGCTGTGGGTGCCGTTGCTCAGCGGCGGCCGCGTGGTCGTCGCGCCGCCGGGGGACATCGACGCCGACGTGCTGCGCCGGCTGATCACCACGCACGGGGTGACCGGGCTGTTCATCACCGCGGGGCTGTTCCGCGTGCTGGCGCAGGAGGACCCCGGCTGCCTGCGCGGCGTCCTCGAGGTGTGGACCGGCGGCGAGGTGGTGCGCCCGGCCGCGGTGCACCAGGTGTCGGCCGCGTGCCCCGGCCTCACCGTGGTGGACGTCTACGGGCCCACCGAGGCGACGACCTTCGCCACCCGGTTCCCGCTGCCGCCGGGCGAGCCGGTGCCGGACGTGCTGCCGATCGGGCGGCCGCTGGACGACACGGCGGCCTACGTCCTCGACCACGGGCTGCGGCCGGTGCCGCCGGGTGCCGT
>NZ_MUMI01000300.1 GCF_002155975.1 Amycolatopsis kentuckyensis | reverse complement strand
CCGGCGGGAGCCTGACCGCGGCCACGCTCGCCCAGCTGACCGCACACAGCGTGAACGTCGCGGCGGAGGCGGGCCGGCGGGGCTACGCCGGCGCGCTGCGCGTCGACTCGGTGCTGACCGGCGACGGCTGGTTCGTCAGCGGCGTACGGGCCGGCACCGGCCGGCACGGCCCGGTCGCCCGGCTCGCCCGGGCGCTGGCCGGGCCGGACCACACCCGGGACCGGGTGCTGCTGACCCGCGCGGGCATCAAGGTGCGCGACTTCCCCACGGCCGTCGCGGCGCTCGAGATCGCCGAGGTGGCCTACGACCGGGCGGCCCGGACCGGGGTGGCCGTCACCGTCGACGCCACGGCGTGCCGCGGCGAAATCGGCTGGTGCGTCATCGGTCTCGACGCGGCGCACGCCACCCGGCTCGAACAACGGGCGCTCGCGGCGCTGCGGATGACGTGGAGCTGCGCCGAGTGACGATCCTGTGACGCCGCGGCGCGGAGGGTGGAACCATGGACACAGCAACCGGTACGCACCCGGTGACGCGGGCCCCGGCCGAGCTCGGCCCGGCCGGGCTGCTGACCGTGCTGAGCGGAGCCGGCCTGTCGATCGTCGACTTCTTCATCGTCAACGTCGCCTTGCCCACCATCGACCGCACCCTGCACGCGACGCCCGTCGTGCTGCAGCTGGTCGTCGCGGCTTACGGGATCGCCTACGCCACCCTGCTGGTGCTCGGCGGCCGGCTCGGCGACCACTTCGGCAGGCGGCGGCTGTTCGCCGTCGGCCTCGGCCTGTTCACCCTCACCTCGCTCGCCGGCGGCCTCGCGCCGACGGCCGGCCTGCTGGTGGTGGCCCGGGCCGCGCAGGGCGCGGCCGCGGCGCTGATGGTGCCGCAGGTGCTGTCGATCATCCAGGCCGCCACCTCCGGCGAGCGTCGGTCGAAGGCGCTGGGCTGGTGGGGTGCCACCTCCGGGCTGGCCATGTGCGCCGGCCAGCTGGCCGGCGGCCTGCTGGTGACGGCCGATCTCGGCGGCCTGGCCTGGCGGCCGATCTTCCTGGTGAACGTGCCGATCGGGCTCGCCTGCCTGCTGGCGCTCCGGCGGACCGTGCCGGAAAGCCGTTCGGCGCGCCCGCTCGGCCTCGACCGGGCCGGCACCCCGCTCTTCGGTGCGCTGGTCCTGGCGGTCCTGGTGCCGCTGATGGCCGGCCGGGCGCTCGGCTGGCCGTGGTGGACGTGGCTGTCGCTGGGTGCCGCCCTGGTGCTCGCCGTGCTGTTCGCCCGGACGCAGCGACGGGCCGAACGGCGGGGCGCCACCCCGCTGCTGCCGCCGTCCCTGCTCGCGCTGCCCAGCATGCGGCGCGGCTTGGCGCTCAGCGCCCCGTTCTTCGCCGCCTTCGGCGCCTTCCTGTTCGTGTACGCGCTGACGCTGCAGGACGGTCTGCGGTTCAGCGCCGCCGGGGCCGGCCTCGCGATCACTCCGATGGCCCTCGGGTTCCTGGTCGCTTCGCTCGTCAGCAGCAGGCTGACGGTCCACATCGGACAGCGGGTGGTGACGACGGGCGCGGTCGCGCAGGCGGCCGGGATCGCCGTCCTCATCGGCACGGTCCTGCTCGAGTGGCCGCACGTGCCGATCCTCGCGCTGGTCCCCGGCATGGCCCTCGCGGGCTTCGGCCAGGGCCTGACGATGACGACGATGTTCCGCGTCGTCCTTTCGCGAGTGCCCGCCGCGCAGGCCGGCGCCGGGAGCGGGGTCCTGGTGACCGTGCAGCAGGTGTCGGTGGCGGCGGGCGTGGCCACGCTGGGCAGCTCGTACCTGTGGCTGGCCGAACCCGGGGTGCTCGGCATCCGCGACGCCTTCGCCGGCGTCATGGCGGTCCAGATCCTGGTCGCCTTGGTCATCTTCGCGGCCGGCCGGAAGCTGCCCGACCCCCGCGGCTGAGCACTCACGTCACCGTGGCGGACCGCAGCGAAAGCCCGAAGGTGGCAGCCAGCCGCTCCGCTTCGCGGTCGAAGCCGGCGCGGAACGCCTTTCCCTTCTCCGGCCGGACGGCGAACCGCCCGTCGACGGCCAAGCCGCCGTCCGTCACCGTGCAGCACACCCAGCCCACCGCGCGGTCGCCGGTCAACAGCGGCAGGGCGTAGTACCCGAACCGCCGGGCGGCCGCGGGCGTGTAGGCCTCGAACCGGTACGGCCAGCCCCACAGGGTTTCGAAGCGGCGCCGGTCCCAGACGACCGGGTCGAACGGGGCCAGGAAGCGGACGCGTGGCGGCACCGGCGTGTCCGGGACGACGGCGTCGGCGGGGCGGGCCCAGGCGCAGCCGGCCACCTCTTCGACGACGAGTTCCCCCGATGCCACCAGGGCATCGACGGCCGCCGACGCGTCGATGCCCCCGCGGCGGCGCAGCTGCACGAGCGCGCCGCGCAAGGTGGGCACCGGCACCGGCATCAGCAGCCGGGCCAGGTACCGGGCCAGTGCTCGCGCCGGGTCGGCGGGCTCCGGCACCGGTGCGGCGGGACCGTAGAGCTTCACGCCGTTGCGGCGCCCGGCGACCCGGACCAGCCAGTGCCGGTGCAGCTCGTCGAGCGCGTGCGTGGTGGCGGTCGACGTCCCGCCCCAGAGGTTCTCCACGCGCGCGTCACCCAGGCGCGCGGCGACCTCCCGCGGGTGGACGACGCCGACCTCGTCGACGAGCGCGAGGACGTCCGCGGCCACTCCCGAGGGCCGGTATCCGAACTCCGGCCGGCCGCGGGGGTCGGCCAGCGCGCGCAGCCGCGGGGTCATCGCGCCGTAGACGTGCAGGTAGCCCTCGTCCAGGCCGAGCCGGTCGTAAGCCCGCTCGAGACCGCCCTCGCGGTAGCCGCGCACCCGGTGCCGCAGGATCAGGTCCTGGGCCCGGCCCGGACGGCGGATCGGGTCGTACTGCACGAACTCCAGCGCCGCGACGGCGGCGGCCAGCGCCCCCGGATCACCCAGGGTGGCGTGCACCGCCGTCGCCCGCAGGCGCTGGAGCCGGCCGGTTTCCCTCATGAAGCGATCATGCAGCGCGCACCGTGTCCTCGTCGTCGGGGGCGTCATCGGGGGTATCGCCGGGGGTTTCGTCCGGGGCAGCTTCGCCGGCCGGGACGGCGACCGGCTTGCGGCGCTTGAGGCGGCTCAGCAGCGGCCCGGTCATCAGCGTGGTCACCACGGCCATGATCACCATCGCGGTGAACAGCCGCGTGTCGAGCACGCCGAGGCTCAGCCCGACGTTGAGGATCACCAGCTCGGTCAGGCCGCGGGTGTTGAGCAGGATGCCGAGCGCGACCGACCGGTGCCCGTCGGCCCCGGTGAGGCGGGCCGCGCCGACGGCGCCGGCGAACTTGCTCACGCACGCGACGGCGATCACCGCGAGCACGATCACCACCCCGCGCATCCCCAGCGTGCCGAGGTCGACCGAAAGCCCGGTGACGGTGAAGAACACCGGGAGCAGCAACAGGCTCATCTGCTCGATCCGCACCGGCACCTCCGGCGCGCTCTCGGCCACCGCCTTCCGCGGCACCACGGCGCCGAAGAGGAACGCCCCGAACACGACGTGCAGGCCGATCAGGTCGGTGGTCCACGCGCAGGTCAGCAACCCGGCCATCAGCACGGTGTGGACCGCGAGCCTGCTGCCCGCCCACTTCCGCTGCGGTGCCAGCAGCCACTTCAGGGCCGGGCGCACGAGGTACACCAGCACGAGGACGAACACCGCCGAGCCGAGCGCGATCCGGCCGAGCGGCCACGGACCGCCGACCGTGACGACGGCGACCACCACGGCCAGCACGCACCACGCGAGGAAGTCCTGCACGGCCGCGCTGGCCAGCGCGACCGTGCCGAGGCGGCTGTGCTGGAGGCCGCGCTCGGTGACGATCCGGGCCAGCACGGGGAAAGCGGTGATCGACATCGCCGCGCCGAGGAACAGCGCGGGCCCGAGCGGGCCGCCCAGCTTCAGCTCGTGCCGGTCGAGCCACGGGTACAGCAGCAGGGCGAGCCCGGCACCGAGCGCGAACGGCAGCGCGACCGACACGAGGGACACCGCGGTCACCTGCTTGCCGACGCCCCGCAGCCGCGAAAGCCGCAGTTCGTAGCCGACCCCGAACATGAACAGCACCAGGCCCAGCTGCGAAAGCACGGTGAGGTAGGGCCGGGCCGCCGGCGGGAACAGCACCTCCGTCGGGTGGCCGGGCAGCAGCCCGAGCAGGCTGGGGCCGAGCGCGATCCCGGCGATGATCTCGCCGAGCACGGCGGGCTGCCGCAGGCGTTTCGCGAGCACGGCGAACGCGAACGCCGTCACCAGCAGCAGGCCGAGGTCGGCCAGGACGATGCCGGCCACCGCTTCGCTTCCGCCGGCGGGAGCAGCTTGGATGTGGGGAGTCACGGATCGACCACCTTCGGGGGAAAGCCGCCGCGACGCCGGGACGACCGGCACTCACTCCCGGTCGTACCGGACGCCGAGCAGGACGGCGAGGATCACGACGGCGCCACCGGCGATGCCGTTGGCGCCGGGCACGTCGCCGAGGACCAGCCAGGTCCACACCGGCGTCATGGGCGCATCGAGGACGTCGATCAGCGCCGCGTCCCTGGACGGCACGCGGCCGGAGCCGACGACCAGGAAGACCCGGCCCAGGCCGAGGGTCACGATTCCGAACAGGGCCGAGACGGCGAACCCCTTCGGGTCGAACAGGTCGCGGTCCAGGAACGGGGCCGCGAGGAGGCTGGAGAGCAGGCAGGCCAGCGCGGACGCGGCCAGCATCGGCGTGTCCCGGTGCCGCCGGGAGATCAGGATGACCCCCGCCACGCACATCGTCATCACGAAGGCCAGGCTCATGCCGACCAGGTCGCCGCCGCTCAGGCCGCCGCCGGCCATCACGCCGACCCCGACCACCACGCCGGCGCCGGACACCCAGAACACCGCGGACGGCCTGCGCCGGAAGAAGATCAGCTGGGCCAGCCCGACGACGATCGGGATGGTCGCGTAGATGACCGACACGTTCACGACGCTGCCGAGCCGGTAGGCCCCGACCAGGCTGGTCATCCCGACCGTGAAGAGCCCGGCCACGGCGAGCGCGGGCCAGCGGAAGTTCGCCCGGTCCGTCATGCGCTGCTTGGTGAACAGCCGGGCCACCACCCAGATCGCGAGGGCTCCGAACACCCCGCGCAGGAACAGCACGTCACCCAGGGACTGCGTCGTCGCCCGGGTGAACAACCCGATCGTGCTGAACGACGTCGCCGATCCCAGCATCAGCAGGATGCCGACGACCCGCTCGCGGCGCGCGTGCGCGTCGCTCGACTTTTCCCGCACCACCGGTTCCACGTCCGACCTCTCGTCATCCACCGGACCAACCTACGGCACCGCGCCGGCCCCGGCCGGTTCGTCCGTCCACAAAGGACGCCGACCGGGGACGACCGCGGTGGTCAGAAGACCTGGGTCCCGCCGACGCTGTTGAGCTGCTCCGGCGCGAAGAAGGTGTGCTTCTCGAACACGGTGTCGTAGTCGCCGCGCGCGAGCGTGTCGTCGGGCAGCTTCCCGGTCGGGCGGTAGGCCCGGTGCGGCGACTTTTCCGGGTCCACCGGCTCGTTCGACCGCGCGTTGTAGACGCAGTGCATCAGCGTGCGCGGCCGGCTGGTGCTGTTGGGCAGCGACCCGTGGAGCATGTTGGCGTGGAAGAAGACCGCGTCGCCCGCCTCCATCTCGCACGGGACGACTTCCAGCCGGTCGATGATCTGCGCGGTCCGCACCGGGTCGGCCACGTGCGCGCCGCCGACGTCGACCATGTCGATCCGGCCGAGCTTGTGCGAGCCCTTGACCACCTTCAGGCAGCCGTTCTCCAGGTTGTTCGAGTCGAGCGCGACCGAGCACGTGACGGTGTTCGGGTAGACGCAGTCGTCGTACCAGTAGGCGTACCCCTGGTGCCAGTCGACCGCGCCGGGGACGTCGTCGCTCTTGCGGACGAGCTTGATGTGCCAGAAGTAGCTTTCCTCCCCCAGCAGCAGGGAAGTGTTGTCGACCATCCGGGCCAGGCGCGGCAGCTTGCCGGCGTAGGTGTCGTTCTGCTCGCACCAGATGGTGACCTTCCACAGCTTCCCTTCGAGATCGGGGATGCTGGACTGCGAACCGCGGATGTCCGGGTGGCGGTCGAGCTCGTCCTGCAGCGGGCGCAGTTCGTCGGCCGAGAAGAGCCCGCGCTTGACGACGAACCCGTCCTCGTGGAACCGGGCGGCCTCGTCCGGGGTCAGCAACCGTTCGGTGGCGGCCACCGGGGCGGCGATGGAAGTCATTTCGTGTCTCCTTCGGTTGTCTTCACTCGAGGTGTTCGGCGAGCCGGGTGACGTGCGGGGACCGCAGCATCGAGAAGTGGTCACCCGGGATGCGGACTACGGCAACGGAAGTACCTCCCAACTTCTCCTCGGCTTCGGCGGCCAGCCCGGCCGCGCGGGCGGGTCCGGGACCGACGCCGGTGGCGGTCTCGGGCACGGCGATGACGATCGGGCAGGCGAGCTCGTCGACGACCTGCGCCGAGCGGGCGATCTCGCAGTTGGCCCGGTAGCTTTCGTAGGCCTCCGCCCGGCTGTCCCCGGACAGGCGGCCCGCCCCGCCGCCCAGTTCCAGCAGGCGGGTGAACTCCTCTTCGGCGGCGGGGCCACCGGGGGCGGCCGTGGCGACGGGTTCGCCGTCGACGACCACGAACCGCCGCAGGGTCCGTCCCCGGCGCTTGAGCTCGACGGCGAGCGAGCAGGCGACCATCGCGCCGAACGAGTGGCCGACGAGCGTGATCTCGCCCTCCGGCTGCACGCGCTCGACCTCGTCGGCCAGGTCGCCGGCCACCGCCACGACGTCGGTCCGGCCCGCCGCCCCCGCCTCGCGGGTCGGCGAAGCCAGCGTGACCAGCCCGGCCGGCGTCGTCAGCGCGCTCTCCAGATCGGGTGCGCCGTCGAGCCGCCCGAAGATGCCGGCCACGTAGAACACCGGGCCGGTGGCCGCCGGGGCGACCCGCGGCCGGACGGCGTCCGCGGCCGCGGCCAGGGTCGGCGCGTCGGAGAGGTCGTTCAGCGGCACCCGCACCCCGCTGCGGCGCTCGATGAGCGCGCGGACCTCGATCAGGGTGAGGGAGTCGACGCCGTTGTCGGCCAGCGACCGGTCCGCGGCCAGCTCGCCGGGCGCCACGCCGAGCACGGACGCCACCGCCGCGGCGACGAGCTCGGCACCGGACTCCGGCTCACCGGTTCCGCCGGCCGGGGCCGCGGTCGTGGTTCCCGGCGCGTCCGGAGCGGCAGCCGGGCGGGGCAGAGCGGGCAGCAACGCGGTGTGGAACGGGTGCCGGCGCAGGACGGCCGCGCTCAGGTCGGCCGCGATGCCGGGCTCGCCGGTCCGGCAGGCCCGGTCGAGCTCGGGGAGCAGGACGGCCGGAGGCAACGGGCTCTCCCCCGCCCGGCGCAGCGCGGCGTTCAGCCCGCGCCGGGCGGTGACGCCGACGCCGTCCCACGGTCCCCACTGCACCGCCACCACGTCCGGTGCGGCGGCCAGGCCGTCCAGGTGGGCGCAGGCCATGCCGTGCGCCGCCTGGCCCGCGTTGCCGAGCAGCACGCTGGTGGAGCTGAACAGCACGAACCGGGCGGCGGTGCCGGCGAAGGCGGCCCGGAGGTGGTGGCTGCCGCGGACCTTGGGCCGCAGCACGGCTTCGAGGTCTTCGGCGCGGACGGTGTCGATCGTGCCGTCGCGCAGCACCGCGGCGAGGTTGAGCACGAGCGGCTTCGCCGCGTCCGCCGTCACCCGCGCGGCCACTTCGCGGACCTCGGCCGCGTCACCCACGTCGGCGGTCAGGTAGCGGACCCGGACCCCGGCGTCCGCGAGCCGGGCGGCGAACCGCTCGGTGTTCTCGTCGAGGACGGACCGGCCGACCAGCCACACCCGGCCGATGCCGTGGGTCGTGGTGAACCATTCGGTGACGGCGTGGGCGAGATCGCTCGAACCGCCGAACACCACGAGTGCGTCGTGGTCGAGGGGCTCGCCGTCCGGTGCGGAACCGGCGGGTTCGACCGCGGGCAGCAGGAGCGTCCCGTCGCAGATCCTCGCGGCGACGTGCGCGCAGCCGTGCGTCAGCAGGGTCTGCACCTGCCGGACGGTCTCGGCGGGGTGTCCGGGCCCGTCCACCGCCAGTGCGAGGGTCCGGACCCGGCGGTCTTCCGAGGCCGCGACCCGGGCCAGTGCCGCGGCCATCGCCCCGGCCGGCCGCACGGCGTCCCCGTCCGGGGTGCAGAGCACGAGGGTGTGCAGCCGCGGGAGCTCCTCGGCCCGCCGGACCGCCCGCAGCAGCGCGGCGGCGAACCACCCGGCCGTGTCCGCGTCCGGCTCGCCGGGCTCGAACCGCAGCACGGCCGTGCCCGCCGACGACGGCAGCAGCCCTTCGACGTCCGCACCGGTCGCGACGTCGACGACGACCGGCTCTTCCCGGTCCGCCGGCCGCGGGTTGGCGCAGACGAACAGCCCTTCGTCGGCGACGGTGTCCCCGGCGGGCAGCCCGCCGCACGCCCGGAGCACGTCGACCCGGCCGAACCGGCTGTCCAGCAGGGCCCGCCAGCGCTCTTCGGGCAGCAGCGGGTGGTCGGCCCGGATGTCGTCGTCGAAGGACCACCAGCTGTCGAGCAGCCCGAAGGTCAGGTCCACCCAGGCCAGTGCCTTGAGGTCTTCGACCAGCAGGACCAGCCCGTGCGGCGCGAGGCGCCCGGCGAGCCGGTCCAGGGTCGCGCCGACGTCCCGGGTGGCGTGCACGACGTCCACCGCGACCACGACGTCGTAGTCGTCGTCGAGCGCGCCGACCGAGGTGTCGGAGTCGAGGTCGGCGATCGCCGTGCGGAAGCCGGGGTGCTGCCCGAACCGCTCGGCGGCCAGCCGGTTCAGCCCTTCGCTGAGGTCGGTGAACGTGTAGTCGGCGGCCGGCCCGTGCGCGCCGAGCGCGGCGAGGACGCCTTCGGTGGTGGCGCCGGTGCCGCCACCGACCTCGAGGACCTTCAGCGGCCGCGGGGACCGGGCGGCCGCCGCGGCCGCGACCACGCCGGCCAGTGCGGAGTTGAGCCGGTTGAGCAGGAACGAGCCCTGGTAGTAGGACCGCAGCCGGTCCGCGCCGGAGCCGCCGAAGAGGATGCTCTCGCCGTCGAGGGATCCGTCGAAGAACCGGGGCAGCCGGTCGGCGCAGTTGCCGACGATGGCCCACTCGGCGTCCAGGGCGCCCTCCGGCGGCACTTCCGTGACGGCCGGGCGCGGGCGGTCGAGCAGGTTCCCGAAGGCCCGCAGCCGCCGGGTGTCCGCCGGTGTGGTCCCGGTCGTGGCGGCCAGGTACGCCCGGCCGCCGGCCGAGTCGAGGACGCGCACGGCGTGGTCTTCGAGCTGCCGGATGCGCCGCTGGTACCGCGTGACCTCGTCGTCCGGCGCGGACAGGGCGGCACGGGCCCGCTCGAGCGCCGCGGCGACCGGG
>NZ_MUMI01000030.1 GCF_002155975.1 Amycolatopsis kentuckyensis | reverse complement strand
CCCCGGGCTCGGCGGCGTCGGGCCGGGCGGCGCCGGCTGGGGCGGGTTCGGCGGCTGGGGCGCCGGCGGCGGCAACTGCGAAGCCACGCCCTGCGTCAGGCCGCCGACCGCGTTGACCGTGCCCTGCGCGGCCGGGCAGACGCCCTTCGCCGCCGCGTCGCCGACCAGCGGTACCTGGCCGATGCCGAGTGCCTTCACCGTGTCGCCGAGGGGGAGCGTGAGCAGGGGTGCCGAGCCGTCCGTGTTCCGCGAACTCGAGTCGAGGCCGACGGTGAGCTGGTTCGGGGCGTTCAGCGGGGCGCCGGCGTCGAGCGTCAGGCCGGACGAACTCCCCTGCTGCAGCGTGGACTCGCAGCTCCCGCCGAGCGTCGGGCTCGTGTCGGCGCTCGCCACGCCCGGCGCCGCGAGCGCGGCCGACGCCGCGAGAGTGAACCCCAGTGCGGTGATCCGGGCGACGTGCTTCCCCATCATGCCCCTCCGGCAGTCGGACCAAATCTGGATCACGGAACGCGCTCACGGTACTCCACGAGCGTCACCAACCGGGCTCACCGGCCGGAATCGGGGTCCGGAGTACCGTGCTCGGCATGCTGATTGGCGCCCATGTCCGTGACGACGACCCGTTGACCGCGGTCGCCGAGCGCAAAGCCGACGTCGTCCAGTTCTTCCTCTCCGACCCCCAGGGCTGGAAGGCCCCGAAGCCGCACCCGCACGGCGAGGCCATCGCGGCCGACCCGGTCGAGGTGTTCATCCACTCGCCGTACCTCATCAACGTGGCTTCGCTGAACAACCGGATCCGGATCCCGTCCCGGAAGAACGTCACGCAGCACGCGGACGGCGCCGCCGCGATCGGCGCGAAGGGCCTGATCGTGCACGGCGGGCACGTCGGCGCGAACGACGACGTCGAGGCCGGCTTGGACAACTGGCGCAAGCTGTTCGAGCGCGAGCAGGAGAAGGGCGGCTTCAAGGTCCCGATCCTGATCGAGAACACCGCCGGCGGCGAGAACGCGATGACCCGCGACCTCGACGTCATCGCCCGGCTGTGGGACAAGGTCGGCGAGTTCGGCGCCGGGTTCTGCCTGGACACCTGCCACGCGTTCGCCGCGGGCTGGGACCTCGCGACCGCCGTCGAAAAGGTCAAGGCCATCACCGGCCGGATCGACCTGGTGCACCTCAACAACTCCCGCGACGAGTTCGGCTCGACCCGCGACCGGCACGCCAACGTCGTCGAAGGCGAGGGCACGATCGACCCCGAGGTGCTGGTCGCCGTCGCCCGCGAGGCGGGTGCCCCGGTCGTCGTCGAGACGCCGGCCGACGGTCAGGCCGCCGACATCGCCTACCTGCGCGAACAGCTCGGTTAGACCGCCACGGCCCGCCGGCGGCGCCGGGTGGCGTTCGGGATGATCACGTCCCGGGCGCCGTCGAGGAAGCCGCCGGCCGGGTCGTCCTCGCCGTCCAGCCGCACCAGGTCGGTCGCCGGGCGGTAGATCTCCCGGACCACCAGCACGCACAGCCCGACGACGGCGAGGTCGCGGACCACGACCGTGCCCAGGAACCAGCCCTCGGGCAGGCCCTTGTGGTCGACGCCGAGGTAGTAGAACATCCGCGGCACCCAGACGACGGCGTCGATCAGCATCCAGCCGAGCAGCAGCCGCCAGCGCGGGATCGCCAGCACCGCCAGCGGGACGAGCCACAGCGAGTACTGCGGGCTCCACACCTTGTTCGTCAGCAGGAACGCGGCCACCACGAGGAACGCGAGCTGGCCGACGCGCGGCCGGCGCGGCGCGGCGAGCGCGAGGTAGGCGATCCCGGCGCAGCAGGCCAGGAACAGCACGGCCACCGTGATGTTCAGGTACGTCGGTGTCTGGTTCTTCTGCAGCACGCCGTCGAACCCGGCCCAGCCGGAGGTGTACGAGAAGACGTTGTACAGCGAGTCCGGGTCCATCGGCCGCAGGGTGCTCATCCGGAAGAACTCCCACCAGCCGCGGGTCGCGGTGAGGATGAACGGGGCGTTCACCGCCAGCCACGTCAGGACGGTGGCGCCCGCGGTCTTCCAGAACGGCGTCAGCTTGCCCGCGCGCAGGCACAGCGCGAACAGCACGCCGAGCAGGAAGAGCGGGTAGAGCTTCGCTGCCGCGCCCAGCCCGAGCAGGACGCCGGCCAGCAGCGGGCGTTTGCGCGCCCAGGCGAGCAGGCCGGTGGCGGTGAACGCGGTCGCGATCGTGTCGAAGTTGGTGAAGGCGTGCACGAGGACCAGCGGCGAGATCGCGACCAGGACCATGTCCCACGGCCGGCGTTTCACGGTCCGGCCGGTCGCCCAGACGGTGACGAGCCAGGCGAGCCCGAGGAAGAACGCCGTGATGTCGAAGTAGATCGCCACCGGCAGCGCGCCGGGCAGCCAGCCGGACTCGGCGACGTGGTACCAGCCCGCCGCGAGCTTCGCGTTCGCCCACTGGAAGAGGCCGGTGAGCACCGGGTACTCCATGTACCGGGTGTTGTCCTCGGCGGTCTGCGAGCTCTCCTTCCACGACGTGTAGTACGGGAAGGTGCCCGGCCGGTCGAGCCGCTCGGAGCCGTAGAGCGGCACGATGTCGGAGTAGCACATGGCGACGAACGGGCGGCCCGCCCGCCAGTCGAGCTGGGTGTTCCCGTTGCCGTCCTGGTACTGCTGGATGCAGGAGCCCTTGCCGAACCAGCACAGCATCAGCGCCAGCGTGGCCAGCAGCAGCCCGACGCGCTGGGGCGACCAGAACCAGTGCCTGCCGACCGCCGCGTGCTCACCGAGCGGGCCGCCGAGTGGTCTGGTGACCGCCGCGGCCAGTGGCTCGTTCCAGCTGGGGACGACCCGTTCCGCCCTGGTCAGCGTCACCGGGCCGGGTTCCGGCTCCCGCGTGGTCTCCTCTGGCACGAGGCGGATCGTATCGGTGATCGACGCGCGCGGCGGTGAAGCCGGTGATCACGCCGGATTCGCGTAGTACGAGGCCAGGACCTCCGCCGCCGCGCCGCGGGTGACGATCTCCTCGCCGGAGGGGTCTTCGACGACCTCGATGCGCTGCCAGTGCGGCACCGGCAGCAGTTCCCCGAGCCGGGCCGAGACGGCTTCGCGGTGGACGTCCGGCTCGTCCCGGACCGCCCGCCCGGCCAGCACGATCCGCTCCAGGTCGAGCACCTGCACCAGGTCGGCGAGCCCGATGCCGAGGAAGCCGGCGGCGGCCCGGGTGTCCGGTGCGCGCTTGGCCATGATCTCGACGCAGCCGCGTCGCCCGCAGGCGCAGCGCGGCCCGTCGAAGGCGATCGTGGTGTGCCCGAACTCACCCGCGTTGGTCCGCGGGCCGCGGTAGAGCCGCCCGTCGATCAGCAGGCCGACGCCGATGCCGGTGCCGACGAGCACCACCGCGGTCGCCGTCGGCTCGCCGTGCGGCCAGAGCCGGGCGAACGCGGCGGCGTTGGTGTTCTTGTCCAGCGTCACCGGCAGTCCGGTGCGCTTCTCGAGCAGCTCCCGCAGGGGGACGTCGTGCCAGCCGGGCATGTTGGTCGCGTCGCGGACCAGGCCGGCACGGTGGTCCAGCGGGCCGACCGCGCCGAGGCCGAGGCCGAGCACGTCGAAGCCGTCGGCGAGCTCGAGCGCGGTGGCCCCGATCGCCTCGACGGCCTGCGCGGGCGTGAACCCGGGCGGCAGCGGGCCGCCCGCCGTCTCCTCGACCTCGCCGACCAGGTTGGTGCGCAGCACGTGGTACTCGTCACGGTCGAGACGCGCGCCGAGCGCGTGCCTGGCGCCGGCCCGGATGCGCAGGGCCGTGCGGGGTTTGCCGACGCCGGCCGACGGCTGCCGCTGCTCGTCCAGCAGGCCGGTGTCGAGGAGTTCGGGGACGATTTTGGAGACGGCCTGCTGGGTGAGCCCGGTGCGTTCGGCGAGCTCGACGCGGCTGAGGCCGCCGGCCCGGAGGATGTGCGAGAGCAGCAGGGCGCGGTTGTGCGCGCGCACGTCGCGCAGGTTCACCCCGGTGTCCGCCATGGACAGGATCTTCGCACGTCTGGTCAGTTAGGCAACGCTGTTGTTTAATAGCGGCATGGCGGACGACTTGCGCGTGGGCATCCTCGGGTACGGCATCGGGGGCCGCGTCTTCCACGCGCCCCTGGTGGCGGCGACGCCCGGGCTCACCCCGGCGGTGATCACCACGTCGGGCAACGCCGCCCAAGCGCGCACCGACCACCCGGGCGCGGAGGTCGTCCCGGACGCCGACGCGTTGTTCGAGCGGGCGGGCGACCTCGACCTCGTCGTGGTCAGCACGCCGAACCGCACCCACGTGCCGCTCGCGCTGCGGGCGATCGAAGCCGGCTTGCCGGTGGTCGTCGACAAGCCGTTCGCGCCGACCGCGGCCGAGGCCCAGCGGGTCGTCGACGCGGCCGAGGCGGCCGGAGTCGGCCTGACGGTGTTCCAGAACCGGCGCCTCGACTCCGACTTCCTCACCGTGCGGAAGGTCCTCGACTCCGGGCGCCTCGGCGAGGTGTTCCGCTTCGAGTCCCGCTACGACCGCTGGGTGCCGAAGCCCAAGGACAACTGGCGTGAGTTCGGCGACCCGGCCGAGGCCGGCGGCCTGCTCTACGACCTCGGCGCGCACATCGTCGACCAGGCGCTGCAGCTGTTCGGCCCGGTCACCGCCGTCTACGCGGAGGTCGACCGCCGCCGGGCCGGCGTCCAGGTCGACGACGACGTCTTCGTCGCGCTGCACCACGCGAACGGCGTCCGCTCGCACCTCTGGGCGACCGCCCTCGCGGCCACGCTGAACCCCCGGTTCCGCGTCCTCGGCGACCGGGCGACGTTCACCAAGTACGGCCTCGACGTGCAGGAGCCGCAGATCAAGGCGGGCCTGCGCCCCGGCGACGCCGGCTGGGGCACCGAGCCCGCGGCGGACGCCGGGAAGATCGGCCTCGGCCCGGAGATCGAGACCGTGCCCACCGAGGTCGGCCGCTACGAGCAGTTCTACGCCCAGGTGCGCGACGCCCTGCGCGGCGAAGGCGAGTTCCCGGTCGACCCGGCGTCGTCGGTCGAGGCCCTGCGCGTCATCGAAGCGGCCCACCGCTCCGGCGTCGAAGGCACCGTGGTCGAGCTCTGACCCCCCTGACCGGCCGTGACCTCGGTGACCCCCAGCTCCGAGGTCACGGCCTCCTTCGCCGGATGACCAGGACGGCCGCGGCGAGCACGGCGACCCCGCCGACCGCCCCCAGGGCGAGCAGCCACCACGGGGTTCCGGTGCCGGCCGGCTCGGTGGCCAGCGCGGCCACCGGGTCGACCAGGCCGTAGCCGTATTCGCTGTCCCGCCCGGGCGGGCCGAGGTCCTTCGCCGTCCGGGCCAGCTGGTCGGCGACCTGCGCCGCGGTCAGGTCCGGGTACCGCGACCGCACGAGCGCGACCACGCCGGACACGATCGCGGCCGCCTGGCTCGTGCCCGAAGTCGGCGCCTTCTCGCCGTGCCGGGACGTCGGGATGTCGACCCCCGGTGCCGCGAAACTCACCTCCGGGCCGGACACGCTGACGTCGTCGCGGAACTTCCCGGTCCGGTCGACCGCCGACACCGCCAGCACGCCCGGCCGGTCCGCCGGGCTGGTCACCTCGCGGTCCTCCGCCGCGTTGCCCGCCGCCGCGACGACGACCACGTCGTGCTCACGGGCGTAGTTCACGGCTTCGTCGTACTCGGTGGACCGCCCATTGGTACCGAGGGACAGGTTGACGACCTTCGCGCCCTGGTCCACGGCCCAGTGGACGGCGGCGACCGCGTCCGCGGGGCCGCCGGTCAGCCGGGCCGGCAGGATCTCCGCCTGCGGGGCGACCCCGCGGGTGCCCGCGGTGCCGCGGCCGGCGATGAGCAGGGCCATGGTCGTCCCGTGCCCGATGGCGTCGCCCGCGGGCGCGCCGAGGTCGGGGAAGTCCGCGCCGGGGAGCACCGCGCCGTCGAGGTCGGCTTCGGCGGCGACCCCGGTGTCGACCAGGCCGACCCGCACCCCGGCGCCTTCGGAGAGCGCCCACGCCCGGGGCAGGTCCAGCTGTCCGGTCCAGTACGGTCCCGCGGCGGCCGCGGTCGCCGTCAGGGTGAGCAGGGCGACGAGCGTGAGGGGAACGAGTTTCCGCATGGCCTTCCCGACGGACGATCGCGGGACCGGCGTCCCGCGATCATCTTGTCAGACCGGCGTGGTCACGGGCCGAAGTTCGCCTGGCCCGTGTCGTTCCCGTTGCCGCGGCCGGGACCCCGGCCGTCGCGCCGGTCGTTGCCCCGGACGCGGTTCTGCTGCTGCTGTTGCTGGTCCTGGTTGTTGCCGCCGCGCCCGATGGTGAAGCGGTCGTCCTGCTGCTGTTGCTGTTGCTGTTGCAGCTGCTGGAGCTGGAACTGCAGCTGGTCGTCCTGCGGCGAGGTGATCGCCTGGACGCGGTCGAAGCGCTCGGCCGGTTTCCCGGAAAGGAAGAGCTGCATGAACCGCTGCCACACCGGACCGGCCACCACCGACGGGGTCAGCGGCTGGCCGGCCGGGCCGCGCAGGGCCTTGTCGCCGTCGCCGCCCACCCAGACCGCGGCCGAGACCGAGGGCGTGTAGCCCACCATCCACGTCTGCGAGTTCGTGTTCGCCGCGGACGCGGGTTCGTCTTCGCCGGGCGTGTGCTGCTGGGTGCCGGTCTTGCCCGCGCACTCGTGGCCGGCCGGGCAGGTCAGCCGCGAGAACGGGATCACCGGCGCCAGCGCGGCGGTCACGTTCCCGGCGATCTGCCTGCTCCGGGCGCGGTCGTTGTCCGCGAACGCGTCCGTCGCGCGCGTGTCGGCCTCGTAGGCGGTTTCCCCCTGGGAGTTCGTCACCTTCTGCACGAAGTGGCGGCCGTGCTGGACGCCGCCGGCGGCGAAGGTCGCGTAGGCCGCGGCCATGTCCGCCGGGGTGACCGCGGTCTGGCCGCCGCCGATGGAGATGTTGTTGTCCCCGGTGAACAGCACGCTGCGGCCGCCGGTGTCCTTCGTGCGGATGCCCGCCTCCTGCGCGGCTTCGGCCACCCCGCCCGGCTTGGTCACGTTGAGCACCATGTCGTAGAAGACGGTGTTGGTGGACCGCTGCATCGCTTCGGCGACCGTGCACTGCTCGGAGCAGCTGCTGCTGGTGCCGGCGTTGCGCACCGGCAGCGGCACGTCGGGGAACGTCCGCGGCGAGCGGCCGTCGAAGACCGCGTTGAGCCCGCGGCCGCCCTTGAGGAACGCCGTGAGGTCGAACGGCTTCATCGACGACCCGGGGTTGTGCGGCTCGTCCGCCCAGTCGCGCCCGGCCTGGTCCTCGCCGTTCGGGCCCTTCACGATCGCCGCGCCGCCGTAGTAGGCGAGCACCCCACCGGACTTGGGGTCGACGGCGACCAGCGCGTCGAGGATGCGGTCGTCGGTCTGGCCGGCCATGCCCTCGGCCACGGCCTTCTCGGCGGCTTCCTGCGCCTTCGAGTCGATCGTCGTGAACACCTGGAACCCGCCCGAGTAGTACTTCTCCTCGGGGATCCCCGCCGCGGCCAGCTCGGCCTTGACCTGCTTCTTGACGAAGGGGTTGAGCGTGTTCCCCTGCCGCGATTCGACGAGCGGGACCGGTGTCGGGAACTTCGCCGCCTTCCGGTCGGCGGCGGTGAGGTACCCGTTGCGCTGCATCCGGTCCAGGGCGGTGCTCCACCGGTCGCGGGCGACCGTCGCGTTCTCCGACCGGCCCGGCTGCTGGATCAGCCCGGCGAGCAACGCGGCTTCGGAGTAGTCCAGCTGGTTGGCGTCCTTGCCGAAGTACGCCTGCGCCGCCGACTGGATGCCGTACGCGCCACGGCCGAAGTAGATGATGTTGAGGTAGGCGGTGATGATGTCCGCCTTCTCGTAGGTCTGGTTCATCTTGAACGACTTCGCGAGCTCGACCCACTTGCGCGTCAACGTCGGCGCGTCGTCGCCGGAAGCGTTCTTGATGTACTGCTGCGAAATCGTCGATCCGCCGCCGGACCCGCCGGTGGCCTGGTTGTAGGCGGCCCGCAGGATGCCGGAGAGGTCGAAGCCGGAGTTGGTCTCGAAGGACGCGTCCTCGGTGGCGATCACGGCCTTCTTGACGACGTCCGGGATCTGGGCCGGGTCGAGGATCTGCCGGTTCCCGCCGGTGGGCACGTCCTTGCCCATCTCGGTGCCGTCGGCGTAGAGGTAGGTGACCGCCTGGCCCTGCTGCTGCGCGACCGTGTCCGGCGAAGGCACGTCGACGGCGAAGTACGTGATCACGAAGGCGACCGCGGGGACCAGGAAGAACAGGCCGGACAGCACGTACAGCACCCGGCGGACCGTCTTCCAGCGACGGCGCTTGCGTGGATCCGGCCCCGGCTCCGGGGTGAGCCCGGCGGTGGGTTCGTCCGGTTCGTCCAGCCGCGGCGGGAGGGGCCGGCGTGGCTGGTAGCGACCACGCGGAACCGGCCTCCGGCCGGACCTCGAGCGATTTCGGTCGGTGTACACGGGGCCGTCCTCGGGTACGCAAGTGGGCCGCGGGCGCAGACCCCTCGACACTCCACACGGACCACGGGCGGCGGTGGTTCACCGAAAACGGGCCCGGCGGGCGAAGTGCCTGCCGGGCCCGCTCGATCAGGGTTGGCCCATGTACTTCCTCCACCACTGCGTGTCGTCGAGCACGTGGTCGCCGTCGAGGTCGAGCGCCCGCTGGGTCATCGGCGCGCCCTCCGTCTTCGCCGAGTCCTTCGGCCCGACGTAGAGACCGCTCTTCACGTTGTGCAGGCCCTCGGACGCGAACGACTCGGTGTTCGTCAGGTCGCCGAAGCTCCACTGCTGAGCTGCGTCGTTGACGTCGCAGGCCGCCTCGACGATCCCGGCTCCGCTGGCCGTGCTGCCGCCGGCGACGGTGAGGCATAGGTGGCTGCCCCGGTCGACGATCTGCACGATGTGCACCAGGTCGGTGCCGCTGCCTTCGGTGCGCAGGTCGTTGAGGTGCCAGTAGTTCGTGCTGAAGGCGTTGCACGTCCGCTGCTCGACGACCGCGCCGTTGGCCGGGGTGTTGCCCCGCAGCATCAGGCACATCTGCGAGCCGTCGTTGCGGAAGCCCGGGTTGTAGTCGCCCTGCTCGTCCGTGCCGTACGCCGGTTCGAGCGCGGCCGCGTCCCAGGCGACCTTCTCCGTGCCGTCGCCGGTCTGGTCGATCGTGCCGAGGTGGACCTTCGGCACGCCCTTGAACGGGAACACGCCGAGGTTCATCCAGCCGTTGGTGCTGGTCGACTGCGCCGCGCGGACCGCGACCGGGCCGTTGGCCGTGTCGATCGTGTAGGTCACCGTGCCGCCGTCGCTCATGTGCGCCGGGATGTGCACCTTGACCCTGGCCAGGCCGTCGATCGCGGTGAACGTCCAGGTGCCGGTGATCTGGGTCTTGCGGCCTTCGGCGCCGTCGGCGCGGGTGTGGCTGAACCAGAAGTGCGAGCCGTAGCCGCCGCCGAGCTGGTGCAGGTCGATCTTCGACGACTCGAACCCGTTCGCGTCCTTGGCGAACGTGAAGTCGAAGCTGCCGAAGCTCTTGCCGATCCCGTTGCAGTTCGGGTTCTGGATCGGCTTGGTCGCGTCCGGCACGTCGTCGACGGTCAGCGCGTCCCCGGCCAGCCCGACGGTGTTGCAGGCGGGCGGGTAGCTGGTCCCGTTCGCCGGTTCGGCCGCGAAGTCCGGGTAGTCGTAGCGGATGAACTCGTGCCCGCACTCGTTGTCGCAGTCGGACTTGTAGTTGAGTGCGCTGTGCACCCAGCACTTGAGGTCGTACTGCCCCGCACTGTTCGTGTGCGCGCACGGACCGGCGGGCTCACCGGCGACCTCGGGCGCGTTCGGCGTGTGCGACGAGCCCCAGTCACAGGCGTTGTCCCCGGTGCAGAACAGCTGCGGTGCCGGGACCGCCGCCGCCCGGTAGCCCTCGGTGTTCCACCAGGCCGCGCGGAAGAACGGCACCTCGACACCCGGGGCCTCGAACCCGCTCGGCGGGTAGGTGGCGAAGCCGAGCACCTTCTCCTCGTACGGCCACTGCTGCGGGTGCGCGAAGTCGTGCGGGTCGCTGCCGAACGGGTGGCGGCTCGGGTTGTAGCGCGGGTTGGCCGGGTTGTTCAGCCAGCCGAGCCCGTACGCGCCGTTCGTGCCCGCTTCGCCCGGGTTGTGGTAACCCGAGTTGTACGCCCAGGTCGCGTAGAACCAATTCTCGATCTTCGCCGGATCGTTGTTGTTGACCTTCATCCCGTTGCTCTGCATCAGGTTCCACTTGGAGACGAGGATCCGGAGCCCGGCGGCGACGTTCGCGGCGTAGTCGGTGCCCGCCGCGATCTGCTGGTTCGCCGGCAGCAGCGTCTCACCGGGCTTGGCGTGCCCGGCCAGCCGCATGCCGTCGGTGATCTGCGAGACGCCGTAACCGCAGTCGGCGTCGTCCCAGTGGATGTCCCAGTCGTTGCCCGGGTCGGCGTCGTAGATGTCGAGGCCGTAGTAGTTGCCGATCAGGGCGTTGCCGGTCTCGCCGGGCAGCGCGTACCGGCTGGCCTGCCACAGGTTCGACTCCTGGCCGAGGATGCCGAGCATGATCTGCGCGGGCACCTCGCCGCCGGTCGACAGCGCGACCGGCGGGAACATGCCCTGCGGGGTGTAGGCGCCGAGGCCGTTGCCGTTCCAGTTCGCCGGGCGGGACGCGAAGAGGTGGCCCTTGACCGCCATGTCGGCCGCCCACTCCACCTGCTTCGGCTTGGGCTGGTAGACCTGCACGCCGGTGTTGTTGCGCGGCACCGAACACGTCCGGGCCGGGTCGGTCGTGTCGCTCCAGCGCGGCTTCGGCGTCGAACCCGGGTTGAAGCTGAAGCCGAGCGCCTTGCCGGTTTTCGTGCTCCGGCTTTCGATGTGCACCCGCTCCGGCACGGCCGGGTCCGCGTTGGTGATCTGCGTCTGGGTGCGGGTGACCGCCGCCTCGCCGAGGGTCGAGACCTCGGTGGTGGCGGGCGTGTCCAGCTTCCGGACCTGAGCGGGCAGCGCGGCGAGCGTGTCGGTCCGGCCGGTGATGAACACCCGGCCGCCTGCCCCGCTCGCGACGTCGAGCGCGCCGAACTTGCCGCTGGCCAGCGCGGTGACGGCGGCCTTGCCGCCCGCGCCGGGCGCCACGCGGAAGACGCGGGCCCGGTCCTTGTCCCGGTCCATGAACACGACGCCGCCGGCCGAGTCGGCGCGGACGCCGAACGGCACGCCGCCGGTGTCCTTGACGAGCCGTGTCCGGGCGCCGTCGTCGGCGACCTTCAGCAGGCCCAGCCGGTCCGCCACGACGAAGCCGCCCGCGGTGGGCGTCGCCGAGGTGACCTGGCCGGCGAACTCCTTGCGCGGGCTCAGCTTCCCGGTCGCGGCGTCGAGGACGAGCACGCCGGTCTTGCCGAGGTCCTCGTCGGCTTCCTGGGTCAGCGCGGCGGTTTCCCCGGCGCCGCAGCCCGGGTTGTAGTACGCGAGCGAGGTGCGCACCGGCAGGTCGGTGACCGCCCCCGTGGTGAGGTCGACGACGGCGGTGAGGCCGCCGCGGCCGGTCAGCGCTTCCTTGTTGGTGAACCGGCGCGGCGCGTAGACGACGACGGCTCGCTGGCCGGAACCGGTCACGCAGGCGTTGCCGATCCACTGGTCGACGTCGGCGTTCGGCTTGCCGAGGGTGGCGGCGGTGCGCCAGGTGTAGCCGGTCTTGGCCTCGGCCACCAGGACGTGGAAGCCGGAGGCGTCGCTGCTGGTCGTCCAGAGCCGGTCGCCGGAGCGCTGCCAGCCCTGGCCGAGCAGTTCGTCGCGCCTGCCGGGGTCCACGGCGGGCGGGTCGACGGGTGGCGCCGGGGTGGTGTTCGCCTGCACCGCGCCGGGCGGGAGCGTGGGGACGGCGTCGGGGTCGGCCGCGGCGGTCAGCATCGGCGTCACCGTGAGGAAGGCCAGTGCCGCGACCGCGGCTTTCGGCCAGCTTCGTCTCATTTCTTCCCTCTCTCGCCCGCCGGGTGCGCCGAATTCATCGGTCGCCGGGGAAACCGACGTGCGAAATCCTTTTGAATACGCGACTGATGAAAGAGGAAAGCGTTATCCGGCGGAGCGCGTGGTGGCTCGACGCGGATCGGCGCACGAGAGTGGTGAATACCAGACTGCGAACACGGTTCCCCCCGGGTCCTGCTGCGACGCCGGTGCCTCCCCGTGCTCCGGCGGTCGTGGCCAGGGCAAACGCACCGGCGCACTCGATCATCAAAGCTCTCCGGCTTCGGCTCGCACCAGCCGCCATTCGGGTGTAATACCAGACAAACACCCCATGGGGTCCAGGCGTTCGGGGCTCCCTGCTCCATTGGAAGCAATTCCCTTTTTCTTCTTGATCGCGCCGGTGCGGGTCGGGCACGCTGCCAACCGAAGGGGTTTCTCCGACATTCATTTTTCCGAAAGGGGCCACAATGGCTGGAAGACGTCTTGCTGCCGTGCTCGCCGCGACGGTGCTGTCCTTGCTCGGCGGCGCGGTGTCGGCGGGGGCGGCGCAGGCGCACCCGGATTTCCGCGCGGACGCCGTGGCGGCGGGGCTGACCGCCGACCAGGCCGCGGCACTGCAGGCGAAGGCGGACAGCTACCTCGCCACGACCGGCGGCAAGCAGATCGCGCCGAACAAGATCGACGTGAACGGCACCGCCACGATCGTGCTCACCGTGCCCGGTGAGAAGAAGGTCCGGGACCTGAAGTCGACGAACACGGCGGCCGACTGGGACCCGTGCTTCTACGGCGAGCAGCACGCCAAGGACGGGTACTTCTGCGCCTACAGCGAGACCTACTACATGGGCGACGTGATCGAGGCGTACAACTGCGCCAGCTACTCGCTGCCGAACTGGACCGGCACCGGCTCCTGGATCAACGCCCAGACGCCGGGCACGCGAGCCCGCTTCTACGGCAAGACCGGGAACCTGCTCTTCACGACGCCGGCGCCCGACAGCTTCGACCAGGAGTACTACTGGGGTCCGGTGTGGAGCATCCGGAACTGCTGACGGGTAACGGAACCGGGCCCTCCGCGCACTCGCGCGGAGGGCCCGTTTCACATGGTTGCCGGTCGAGCGCTAGTGCAGCGGGACGGCCTGCGTGTACCCCTTCCAGTACTGCGTCGTGATGTTGCCGCCGTAGTCACAAGTGGACTGGACCACCGGGGAGGTCCCGTTGGAGTTCGCGGCCCCGAGGGAGAGGCACTTCCCGGTCTTCAGGTTGACCACGAACTGCCGGGGGTTCCCGGTGGACGGCGTGGGTGGTGTCGGCGCCGTCCAGATCTGGTTGTTGTCGCCGGCCACGCAGGGCGCCACCACGACCGGTGCGCCGTTGTCCGTGCGCCCGTCGGCCACCTGCAGGCACAGCCCGGCCGTGCGGTCCTTGAGGACGTAGCCCCGCAGCTGGGTCGAGTCGGGCAGGTTGATCAGGACGTTGGCGTCGACCTGGTTCCAGTACCCGTAGCCCCACGACTTGCTGCAGGTCCGGAACTCGGTCGCCGTCCCCGGCTTGGTCACGTTGCCCTTGAGCTGCAGGCACGCGTAGTTGCCGTCGGGACCGCTGGACTCGTTGACGATCATCGGCGTGTACCCCGGCCCGTCGGCCACCGAGTCGATGGCCATGGCGTCGAACGCGACCGCGTCCAGGCCGTTCGCCACCGCCTCGGTGATCGTGTTCAGGTGGACCTTCGGCTGGCCGTAGAACGGGAACACCCCGAGGGTCACCCACTCGTCGTGGTGGTCGGACTGCTTGACCGGCACGTTGACCGGGCCGTTGGCGGTGTCCACCACGTAGACCACGTTCGCGTCCGCGAGGTGGCTCGGGATGTAGACCATCAGCTTGGCCAGCCCGTCGACGCTCGGGAACGTCCAGTTGCCGATCAGCTGCGTCTTGCGGCCCTCGTCGTTGTCCATCCGGGTGTGGCCGTACCAGTAGTGCGCGCCGTAGCCGCCGCCGACCTGGTGCAGGTCGATCTTGGACGACGGGCTCGGGTAGCTGAACGAGAAGTCGCCCCCCGGCATGTTGGCGTGGATCCCCGGCGAGCACTTCCGGACGGCCGGGGTCGCGGTGGTGACGTCGTCGACGACCCCGGCCGAGGCGACGACCCCGGTGTGCGTGGCGTCGTTGTTGTCGCACCGGGGCGGGTAGCTCGCCCCCGCCGGCGGCATCGCGACCCCCGGGTCGTACCGGATGAATTCGAAACCGCAGGTGGCACTGCAGTCCGGCTTCCAGGTCGCGGGGGCCTTGACCCAGCACTTGAGGTCGTACTGCCCGGCCGCGTTGGTGTGTGCGCACGGCCCTGGCTTCTCCCCCTCGAGGCCGTCCGCGTTGGGTTTGTAGGCCTGGCCCCACACGCAGTTGTTGTCGGCGGTGCAGAAGGTCTGCGGCGCGGGCCGGGCGGTGCGGCGGTTGTAGTTCGCCGTTCCCGGTGTGGTGTCCGGTCCGCTCGCGCCGTTCCAGGTCGCGGGGCGGAAGAACGGCACCGACTGGCCGGGGGCCTCGTAGCCCGAGGGCGGGCTGGTCGCGAACCCGAGCACCTTCTCGGGGTACGGCCAGTTCTCGGGGTGCGCGAAGTCCGACGGCTTGGCGCCGAAGTTCGTCCGGTCCACCGGGTAGCGGGGGTTCGCCGGGTTGTTCAGCCAGCCCAGCCCGACGACGTGGTCATCATCGGGCTTCGTGCCGTCGTGGAACCCGGAGTTGTAGGCCCACGTGGCGTAGAACCAGTTCTCGATGCGCATCGGGTCGTTGTTGTTGAGGGTCATGCCGCGCGCCTGCATCTGGTCCCACTTGGAGATCAGGATCGACAGGCCGGAGTCGATGTTGATGTTGTACTGGACGCCGATGGCCCGCTGCTCGACCGGTGCCCGGGGCTGGTCACTGCTACCGGGCTTCGGGTGCCCGGCCAGCCGCATGCCGTCGGTCGTCTGCGAGACGCCGTAGCCGCAGTCGGCCTTGTCCCAGCGGATGTCCCAGTCATTGCTTTCGTTGTCGTCGTAGATTTCCAGGCCGTAGTAGTTGCCGACCAGCGGGTTGCCGTACTCGCCCGCCCAGATGTTGCGCGCGGCCTGCCACAGGTTGGACTCCTGGCCCAGCACGCCCAGCAGGATCTGGGCGGGCACCTTCTTGGCCGGGGTTTGGGTGCGCGCCATGTTCACCGCGTTGTCCGCCTGCCACTCCACTTCGCGCGGGGTCGGCTGGTAGACCTGCGTGCCCGGGTCGTTGCGCGGCACCGAGCAGACGCGGTCGGCGTCGACGGTGTCGTTCCAGCGCGGCTTGAGCGTTTCGCCCGGGTCGACGCCGAACCCGAACGTCTTGCCCGTGCGCAGGCTACGGGTGGCGATGTGCACCGGACGCGGGCGGTGCGGGTCACTCGCCGCCTTGGTGCCCGGCTTGACCGGCGCGAGGACCACCTCGGTGATCGCCGTCTGGCCCAGCGACGAGACCTCGGCGTCCGCCGGCACGTCGAGCTTGGCGAGCGCGCCGGGCAGGGCGGCCACCTCGGCCGGTGCACCGGTGACGAACACCTTGCCGCCGGTGCCCGAGGCGACGCCGACGGAGCCCAGCGGGCCGCTGGCCAGCGTGGGCGCGTCCTGGCGGGCCTGCCGGGACGACGTCGCGCGCCGCACCCGGCTGTCGTTGCCCGCGAGGTCCATGAAGACGACGCCACCCTGGGCGTCGGCGCGGACGTTGAACGGGACGCCGCCGGTGCCGGCCACGATCCGCTGCTTGGTCCCGTCGGTGCCGACCTTGAGCAGGCCCGCGGTGTCGGCGACGACGAACCCGCCGTCGACCGGGGTGGCCGAGGTCGTCTGCCCGGCGAGTTCCGTGCGGGCGCCGAGCTTGCCGGTCGTGGTGTCCACGGTGACGACACCGGTCTTCGGGATCCGGTCGCCGCCTTCCTGCGTCAGGGTGGCGGTCTCCCCTGTACCGCAACCCGGGTTGTAGTACGAAAGCGTCGTGCGGATCGGCAGCTTCGTCACCGCGCCGGTGACGAGGTCGACGACCGCGGTGAGGCCGCCGCGGGAGGTGAGGTCCTCCTTGTTGGTGAAGGTGCGGGGCGCGTAGACGATCACGGCGCGCTGTCCCGACCCGGTGACGCAGCCGTGGCCGATCCACTGGTCGGTCTCGACGCCGGTCACCGTCAGGTCGGCGATCGTGCGCCAGCTGTACCCCGTCTTCGCTTCGGCCGTCAGGACGTGCAGGCCTTCCGCGTCGCCGGTGGTGGTCCAGAGCCGGTCGCCCGAGGCCTGCCAGCCCTGGCCGAGCAACTCGTCGCGCTTCGCGGCCGCGACGACGGGGGGATCGTCGGCGGGAACCGCCGGTCTTTCCTGGGTTGTCTGCTCGGCGGAGGCCGGGGTGGCCGTCACCGCCGGCACCAAGGTGAGGAAGGCCAGCGCACCGAGCGCAGCCTTCCGCCAGCTGGATCTCATCTCTTCCCTTTCCTGCGCGCAGGATGAGCCGAAATATTTCGGGCACGGGGATTTCCGGCGCGCGAAAACGTGGTTTGACGAAGTGCGGATGAAAGTGAGCTACGTCAGCTGCACAGGAACGCGCGGAAAACGAAATCCGTGATTTGCGCTCGGGATGGCCTGCGGTCGGAGAACGACGTCATGAGGAAACCTCGCAGCCTGGTGCGCCGATGCCCTCCCCTGACTCGGCCGCGATCATCAGCGCGAACTCGCGGCAGACAACATCAAACTTCGCAAGGCTATGGAGCGCCTAGCCGCCATTCGGGTGGAAGTCACCGGGGACTAGGCCACTTGGTTGAGAGATTTCCTGTCTGCTTTGTGGCTTTTGTCGTATTATTCGGAGTTGTCCGCTACGGTTTTCGGTGTCAACGCAAAAATGCCCGGCCGGGAAATCCCGGCCGGGCATTTTGTCGAATTGCTTTTTCGTCAGCCTTCTTCCGAACCCGGTGGCCGGGCGAGCCCGTCACCGGGCAGCGGCGGAGTCGACCCGCCCGGAATCGGCCGCGTCGGCCGGCCCGTCCTCGTCGTCTCGGACTCGCTCTCGGTGGGCGTGGACGACGGCGTGTCGGACGGCGTCGAGCTCGGGGTGTCCGACGGCGTCGGCGTGCTCGAGGGCTTCGACTGCGTCGTGGTGACGTCGTTGGCGTCCTTGCCGATCGGCTCGACCTTGTTGAACTTCTCCGGCGGGGCCCCGTCCAGGTAGTTCTTCATGAACTCCTGCCAGATGGGCCCGGGGTAGGTGCTACCGAAGATGGGCTTGTTCTGGTTGTCGTGCAGCGGGACGTTGCCGTTGCCGCCGACCCAGGCCGCCGCCGAGACCGACGGGGTGTAGCCGACCATCCACGTCTGCGCGTTGCGGTCCGCGTAGCTCTTCGGGTCATCGGGCTGCAGGTCGTACTGCTGCGTACCGGTCTTGCCCGCGCACTGGTGGCCGGTCGGGCACTTCAGGTTCGAGTGGGTGATGACCGGGCCGAGGGCCGTGGTCACGTTGCCCGCGATCTGCGCGGTCTTCTGCGCGTCACCGTCGAACGCCGGCTTGGCCTGGTACTTGCTCTCGTCGAACTCGACCTCGTCCTGGGCGTTGGTCAGCTTGGCGACGAAGTGGGCGTCACGCCGCATGCCGTCACCGGCGAACGTGGCATAGCCCGCGGCCATGGCCTCCGGGGTGGCCACGGTCGCGCCACCGCCGAGCGCGATGTTGATGTCCTGGCTCATCTGCGGTGACGTCGGCACGCCCGCTTCGTTGGCCGCCTGGGCCACCCGCGCCGGCTTGGTCACGTTGAGCACCATGTCGTAGAACACGGTGTTCGCGGAGATCTCCATCGCCCTGGCCACGGTGCACTCCGGGCCACAGCTGGAGCTTTCACCCGCGTTGCGCAGCGGGGTCTTGCGGCCGGGGAACATCCGGTTGGAGGACCCGTCGAAGGTGTCGCCGAGGCCCTTGCCCATCTTGAGGTACGCGGTGAGGTCGAACGCCTTGAACGACGAGCCCGGGTTCTGCGGCTTGCTGGCCCAGTCCTCGGCGACCTTGTCCTTGCCGTTTTCGTCCTTCACGATGTCCGGGCCGCCGTAGTACGCGAGGACGCCGCCGGTCTTCGGGCTCACCGCGACCAGCGCGCCCAGGAGTGCTTTGTCGCTCTGGCCCTTCAGCTTGTTCGTGACCGCGTCCTCGGCCGCCTTCTGGGCCTTGGGATCGATGGTCGTGTAGACCTTGGCGCCGGTCGCGTGCAGCCGGGCGCTGTCGTAGCCCTGGGCGGCCAGTTCTTCGTCGATCCGCTGCTGGATGTGGTACGGCATGGACTGGCCGGTGTCCTTGGTGGCCTTCGGGACCGGCGTCGGGAACTGCGCGCTCGCGCGTTCGTCGGCCCGCAGCCACTTGTTGGCCACCATCTGGTCCATCACGTAGTTCCACCGGCGCTGGGCGTACTCCTGGTTCTCCGACTTGCTCGGACCCTGGATGAGACCCGCGAGCAGCGCCGCCTCGGACGGGCTGAGGTCCTTGGCGTCCTTGTTGAAGAAGTTCTTCGCGGCCGCCTGGATCCCGTTCGACGCGCGTCCGAAGTAGACGATGTTCAGGTAGCCCGTGATGATCTCTTCCTTGGACTCCTGGTTGTTCATCTTGAACGACTTGGCCAGCTCGGTCCACTTGCGGGTCAGCGTCGGGGCGTCGTTCTCCGTGGCCTTCTTGATGTACTGCTGGGAGATCGTCGAACCACCGCCCTGGCCGCCGGTCGCCTGGTTGAAGACCGCGCGCAGGATGCCGGTGAAGTCGAAGCCGGAGTTGGTCTCGAACGTCGCGTCCTCGGCCGAGTACACGGCGTGCTTGACGACGTCGGGGATCTCGCCCGGCTTGAGCAGCTGGCGGTCACCGCCCTTGGGCAGTGACTTGCCCATCACCGTCTTGCCGTCGGCGTAGTAGTACGTCACCGGCTGGCTCTGCAGCGCCGCGACGCTCTCCGGCGTCGGCACGTCGACCATGAAGTAGGTGATCACGAACGCGATCGCCGGGACGACGAAGAAGACGCCGACGCACGCGTAGGCGACCCGCCGGATGATCTTCCAGCGGCGCTTCTTCCGCTGCGCCGGGGTGAGGACCTTGCGGCCCTTCTCGTCGAGCTCCTGCTGGGGCTCGACGTCGTCGGCGAACTCGTCGAAACGGTCGTCGTCGTACGGGTCGTAGCCGTCTTCGGTGCCGTTGTGCGCGTGGTGGGTGATGAGATCCGGCTCACGTTCGGGTTCCGGCTCCGGACGACGGCCGGCCGGCGGTGGCTGCCGGAAGCCCTGCGGCGGCGAGCCGGGCGGGCCACCGGGACGGCGGCCGGGCGGCTGGCGCCGGTCGGGCGCGCCGCCCTGGCCGCGGGGCGCCTGCGGGCGTCTTGGCTGGTCAGCGGGCCACTGCTGGCCGCCTTCGTCGCCGGCGGGCCAGGCCGGGCCACCCTGCCGAGGGTTGCCGCGGGGTGGGGTGGCGCGCCGGGGCGACTCACCGGGCCACGCCGGTCCCGCGTCTTCACCCGGCCATGGGGCGCGACGGGGTGCATCTGGCTCCTGGTTCGGCCAGGAGCGGTTGTCGTCGGTCACGGATGGGCCTCCCGGATCAGTACCCGCAGGGGCACTGACCTGCGTGTTGCGGTGTTCGTACGGTGGCTCACCGGCCCGCGGTCCTTCGCGGACCCGCCGGTTCCCCTGTGCCCAGGACGTATGACCGGACCAAGTGGTTCCAGTGGCACGCCCGGCACACTTCGACGTCGTACACGGTGAACTCGGCGAACGAGCCCGCCATCCTGGCCAGCTCTTCGGGGGTCCTGGCCGAGCCCGCGACGTGTTTGAGCTCCTCGCCGTAGACCCAGGACACCAGGGTCAGCGGCTCCTGGCGGCAGATCGGGCAGGGCTGCTCCCCGTCCCGGCCGTGGAACTTCGCCGCCCGCAGCAGGTAGGGGCTCGCGTCACAGGCTTCGTAGCTGCCGACGCGCCCGGAGCGGACTTCGGCCAGCAGCGCGCGGCGCTGCAGCGCGTAGTCCACGACCTGCCGCTGGTTATTCACGAGGACAGAGTACGGGCTCTTTCTGTGACGTCCACGCCCCCTAGCGCCCACCGGCCCGGGACCGGGGCGGACACGCCGGATATTCGATAACTCTCCGGTGAATTTCGGTCCCACTGCGCATGGGGGTTCCGGGTGGCGGAGCCCCCGGCCCGGGGCGGAGCCCCGGAACATCGCGGTATTTGGGCGGGGTTAGCTTCGCCACTCCGATGTATCGGCGCGATATAGTGGCTGAGTAGGTTGGATCGAGGCGCTCGTTCGGAGCAACGCGGGTCGTCTCGGTTTGTTCCCGGAAGGGGGTGCGTGTGCTGGAGTTCGCGATCCTCGGTCTTCTGCACGAAGCGCCCATGCACGGGTACGTGCTGCGCAAGCGGCTGCACGAGACGCTCGGCACGTTCCGGACGTTCTCGTACGGCTCGCTGTACCCGACCCTGCGGAAGCTGCTGCGGGCCGGGTACCTGGTCGAGGAGCTGGACGAGGCCGACGACCGGGCGTGGTCGCGGCGCGGGCGGCGGGTCTACAAGCTCACCGCGGAGGGCAAGGAGCGCTTCGGTGAGCTGCTCGGCGACGCCGGGCCGCAGACCTGGGACGACGAAGGTTTCGGCGTCCACCTGGCCTTCTTCTCGCGGACCCCGGCCGACGTGCGGATGCGGATCCTCGAGGGCCGCCGCCGCCGCGTCGAAGAACGCCGGGAGGGCATGCGGGCGGCGCTGGCCAGGGCCGAAGAGAAGATCGATCGCTACACCCGCGAGCTGCACCGGCTGGGGCTGGAGACCAGCGAGCGGGAGGTGCGCTGGCTCAACGAGCTGATCGCGCACGAACAAGCCGAGCGGCAGGGTCCGGAGACCTGAGCCGCCCGGCCCGGGCCGCAGCGTCGCGGCACCAGACCTACTGAACAGACACGGATGAAGGAGAAACCCCCATGGGCGAGAACCGCCGCGTACGGGTGGCCATCGTGGGCGTCGGCAACTGTGCGGCGTCGCTGGTCCAGGGTGTCCAGTACTACCGCGACGCGGACCCGGCCACCCGCGTCCCCGGTCTGATGCACGTCGACTTCGGCGGGTACCACGTCCGCGACATCGAGTTCGTCGCCGCGTTCGACGTGGACGCCAAGAAGGTCAGCCGCGACCTGTCCGAGGCCATCTTCGCCTCCGAGAACAACACCATCAAGATCGCCGACGTGCCGCCGCTCGGCGTCACCGTCCAGCGCGGCCACACCCACGACGGCCTCGGCCGCTTCTACCGCGAGACGATCGAGGAGTCCGACGAGACCCCGGTCGACGTCGTCGCCGCGCTGCGCGAGGCGCAGGCCGACGTGCTCGTGTCGTACCTGCCGGTGGGCTCCGAGGTGGCCGACAAGTTCTACGCCCAGGCCGCGATCGACGCCGGCGTGGCGTTCGTCAACGCGCTGCCGGTGTTCATCGCCTCCGACCCCGAGTGGGCGAAGAAGTTCGAAGACGCGGGCGTCCCGATCGTCGGCGACGACATCAAGTCGCAGGTCGGCGCCACCATCACGCACCGCGTGCTGGCGAAGCTGTTCGAGGACCGCGGCGTCCAGCTCGACCGGACGATGCAGCTCAACGTGGGCGGGAACATGGACTTCCTGAACATGAAGGAGCTCGAGCGGCTCGAGTCCAAGAAGATCTCCAAGACCCAGTCCGTCACCTCGCAGGTCGACCGCGACCTGGGCAAGGGCAACGTCCACATCGGGCCGTCGGACTACGTGCAGTGGCTCGACGACCGCAAGTGGGCCTACGTCCGGCTCGAGGGCCGCGCGTTCGGCGACGTGCCGCTGAACCTGGAGTACAAGCTCGAGGTGTGGGACTCGCCGAACTCGGCGGGCATCATCATCGACGCCGTGCGCGCCGCGAAGATCGCGCTCGACCGCGGCATCGGCGGCCCGATCCTGTCGGCCTCGTCGTACTTCATGAAGTCGCCGCCGGAGCAGTACGACGACTCGACCGCGCGCGACGCCGTCGACAAGTTCATCCGCGGCGAGGTCGAGCGCTGATCCGCCGCTGAGCAGAAGGCCGTCACCGCTGGTGGCGGCCTTTTTCTCGTGGTGCACTAAACCGGTGGGGTGGGGTGGGCGTTGGCGGGGTGTGAGTGCGAGCGTGGGCGAGAGCGTGCCGGGGGACCTGGGCGCGCCGACGTTCCACGACCTGTTCCGGGAGTACTTCGGGCAGATGACCCGGCTGGCCCACCTGCTCGGCGCGGACGACGCGGAGAACGTCGCGCAGGAGGCGTTCGTCAAGCTCCACCAGCGCTGGGACTCCCTGACCGACCACACGCGCGTGGCCGGCTACCTCCGCACGACCGTGGTGAACATGTCGCGGTCGCGGACCCGGCACCTGCGCGTCGTCCGGCGGGCCCCGCAGGACCGGCCGCCGGACGAGCTGTCGGCCGAGGTCAGGGCGGTGGCCAACTGGGAGCACCAGCAGCTGCGCGCGGTGCTGGTGAAGCTGTCCCGGCGCCAGCGGGAGGTGCTGGTGCTGCGGTACTGGCTGGACCTGAGCACGGCGGCCATCGCGGACACCCTGGGCATCTCCCCGGGCACGGTCAAGGCGACGACGCACCACGCGATGGAGAATCTGCGCAAACACCTGGGGGACGACCTGGGAGGTGAGCGATGACCGACCTCGAACGCAAGCTGGCCGAGACGCTGCGGGAGCAGGCCCGGGAGGTCTCGCCCGACCTCGACACGGCGTGGGCGGAACAGCAGCGCAGGCAGCGACGGCCGGCACGCCGCCGCCGGGCCGCGGTCTGGGGCGCGCCGCTGGCCGCGGTGCTGGTGGTGCTGACCAGCGTGCTGCTGGCCACCAAGCTGAACACGGCCCAGCCCCTGCCGCCCCAGCCCGCGACGCAGCCGGGCCAGGAACTGGTGTTGCCCAAGCCCGAGATCGCGCCGAAGAACCTGGCCGGCGGGGACGAGCCGGTGGCGCTCACCGACTTCGCGGGCCAGACGAACGCGTGGACCTCGTACGCGACCAACCCCGCCGGCCCGGCGGGGCAGCCTTGGTTCTGCGTCGAGACCTACCTCAAGGGCACCACCCACAGCGGCCCCGGCTCGCAGTTCGGCATCGAGTCGCCGTCGTGCGTCCCGTTGTCGGCCGGTGTCGTCCGGGCCGGGTACGTGGGCAAGGACGGCGGCCCGCTGCCGGCGGGCAAGGCCGTCCTCCTCGTCGACGCCACGGTCCGGACCCTGCGCCTCTACGACGCGGCCGGCGACCTGAGCCCGGCGAAGGAGGTCGGCACCCTGGGGCACGACCACCTGTTCGTCGCCGACGTGCAGCCCGGTTCGCCGCCGGTCCGCTACGAGATCAACCCAGACCAAGCGCACCCGGCAAGTCGGTGATCTTGGCCACCACCGCCGTGGCCTGCTTCAGCACCTCGGGATCCGGCGGGAAGTGCGGGTTCGGCACCGCGTACACCGCCATCTTCGCCGCCAGCGCGGACCGCAGCCCGTTCGTCGTGTCCTCCACCGCCGCGCACTCCTGCGGGGGCACGCCCAGCAGCTCGGCGGCTCGCAGGTAGACGTCCGGCGCCGGTTTCCCCGCCCCGACCTGCTCGGACGACACCGCGGCCCCCACCGGCAGGCCCGTCACGTCCAGGAACCCCTTGATCAGGATCACCGGCGACGAGCTCGCGATGGCCACCGGCCACCGCGCCGACACCTGGCGGACGACGTCCACCGCGCCCGGGATCAACGGCGGCTCCGCGGCGTACCGGGCGGCCATCCGCTTGACCACGAGCGTGGCGATTTCGGCCGGCGTGGTGCGGGCGCCCAGCTCCTCCACCAGGTAGCGGGCCCACTCCGGGGTGCTCATCCCCTGCTGCGCCCGGGTCGCCTCCTCGCGCCAGGTGCCGCCGTGCTCGGCGACGACCGCGCGCCGCACCTCGTCCCAGATCCGCTCGGAGTCCACCAGTACGCCGTCGAGGTCGAAGATCACCGCGTCCATGGCCCGAGCCTAACCTGTGAGCGGACTTACTTAGCCACCCTTACTAATTTTTGTTAGCCTAGCTAAGTGACTTCCGCGATCACCGATCTCGCCCATCGGCTGCGGCCGCTGGTCTTCCGGCTCTACCACCAAGTCCGCCGCCAGACCCCGCAGCTGACGCTGACCCTCACCCAGGGTTCGGTGCTGAGTGAGCTGGTCAACGGCGGTCCGCGGCGGATGTCCGCGCTGGCCGAGTTCGAAGGGGTCCGGCTGCCGTCGATGACCGACGTCGTCGGCCGGCTCGAACGGCTCGGCCTCGCGACCCGCCGCCCGGACCCCGCCGACGGCCGTGCGGTGCTGGTCGAAGTCACCGACGAGGGCCTGCGGTTCTACACCGAACTGGTGACGGCTCGCGAGGAGTTCCTCCGCGAGCGGCTGATCGCCATGGACGAAACCGACCGCGCCGCGATCGAAGCCGCCCTCCCGGCCCTCGCGAAATTGCTCGTCGACACCAAGAAGGAGGAACTGATCAGCGATGAGCGCTGAACACCACTCGAGCCTGCTGGACGCGGTCAAGGGCCAGCCCAAGCAGGTGTGGATCACCGCGTTCGCCGCGGTCATCGCCTTCATGGGAATCGGCCTGGTCGACCCGATCCTGCTGTCCATCGCCAAGGGCCTGGACGCGACGCCGTCCCAGGTCACCCTGCTCTTCTCGTCCTACCTCGGCGTCCAGGTCGTCGCGATGCTGGTCACCGGCGCGGCGAGTGCCCGCTTCGGGGCGAAGCGCACGGTGCTGGCCGGGCTGACACTGATCGTCGCGGCCACCGCCCTCTGCGCGGCCGCCGGCTCGATCGAGCAGCTCGTCGGGCTGCGCGCGGTCTGGGGTCTCGGCAACGCGTTCTTCATCGCGACCGCCCTGTCGGTGATCGTCGGCGCCGCGACCGGTGGCCAGTCCGGCGCGATCCTGCTCTACGAGGCCGCCCTCGGCGTCGGCCTGTCGATCGGCCCGCTGCTGGGCGCGCTGCTCGGCAGCATCTCGTGGCGCGGCCCGTTCCTCGGCACCGCGATCCTGATGGCCGGCGCGCTCGTCCTGTGCGCGGCCTTCCTCAAGAGCGACAAGCACGAGCGGCGCGAGCCGATCAAGCTGCTCGACCCGCTGCGGGCGCTGAAGCACACCGGCCTGCTGCGCACCTCCGTCGCCTCGGCGCTGTACACCGCCGCGTTCTTCGCGGTGCTCGCCTGGTCGCCGTTCGTCCTCGGCTGGAGCGCGATCGCCGTCGGCCTGGTCTTCTGCGGCTGGGGCCTGTGCGTCGCCGTCGCCGGGGTCGCCCTCGCGCCGCGGCTGGCCGCCCGGCTCGGTGAGCGGCACGCCGCCGCGGCCGCCGTCTTCGGGTACGCCGTGCTGATGCTGGTCCTCGCCGTGCCGAGCAAGCCGGTGCTGGTTGCCGGGATCATCGTCTCCGGGCTGGTGTCCGGGCTGCTGAACACGCTGTTCACCGGCACCGCGATGGCCATCAGCGACGCGCCGCGCCCGGTCGCCAGCGCGGGCTACAACTTCTGCCGCTGGCTGGGCGGCGCGGTCGCCGCGACGCTGGTCGGGCACGTCGCCGAGTGGTTCGGCTCGCCGCAGGCGCCGTTCGTCGCCTCGGCCGTGCTGTGCGTCGTCGCGGGTGCGCTGCTCTCGCTGCGGGAGAAGACGGCGGACCCGCACACCGTGCCGAAGGAAGCGGTGCTCGTCGGCGAAGAGTTCTGAACTCACGCTGAGCGACGGCCCTTGGACCAAGTGTCCGGGGGCGTCGGCCGTTCAGGGGGCCCGCGCGTGGGCATTGCGAGCAATACACCCGTTGTTCACCTCGATGTCTGGATCGGCTGGTTTTCGGCACATACGGTCGCTTGGTTCCCGAACTCCCACCATGGAGGCGCTGTGCCCGACCGTCTGCTCCCGCTGTTCCCCGCGCACGCGGGTGGACGTTCCCCGATCACCTGCGAGTACCGCTGCGGCAACGCGTGCGCCCACCCGGAGGCGAACGAGACCGACAACGAGTACTTCGGCGACGTCGTCAAGGACATCTCCCGCCGTCGCGTCTTCAAGGCCGGCGCCGTGATGGCCGCCGCCGCGGGCGGGTTCGCCGCGCTTTCCACGGGTACCGCGGCCGCTGCGCCCGCGGACGTCTCGGCGAACGGCCACGGCGGTCCGAAGCCGCGGCCGGTGCCCGGCACCGACTTCACGCCGGTCCCGCCGAACAAGCTCGACGCGGTCAGCATCCCCGACGGCTACGCCCAGCGCGTCGTCGTCCGCTGGGGCGACCCGGTCGTCGCGGGCGCGCCGAAGTTCGACTTCACCAAGCAGACCGCGGCCGCGCAGGCCAAGCAGTTCGGCTACAACAACGACTTCGTCGGCCTGATCCCGCAGGACCCGCTGGGCCTGTCGAACCTGCTCGTGGTCAACCACGAGTACACGACCGAGGTCCACATGTTCCCGGCCGACCAGTACGACCCGGCCAACCCGACCGAGGAGCAGGCGAAGATCGCCTGGGCGGCGCACGGCCTCTCGGTGCTGCAGGCCCGCCGCGACCCGATCCACGGCGGGCTCGAGGTGGTCCCGAGCCGGTACGGCCGCCGGATCACCCTCGACACGATCTTCGAGGTCCGCGGCCCGGCCGCCGGCTCGAAGTTCCTCCAGACCTCGGCCGACCCGACCGGGCGCAAGGTCCGCGGCACGCAGAACAACTGTTCCGGCGGCGTGACGCCGTGGGGCACGGTGCTCTCCGGCGAGGAGAACTTCGACCAGTACTTCGCCAACTCCGACAAGGTCACCGACCCGGTCGAGGCGGCGCGGCTCAAGCGCTACTCCGTCGGCGCCGGTACGAGCACCCGCAAGTGGGAGCGGTTCGACAAGCGCTGGGACGTCTCGCAGGAACCCAACGAGCCGAACCGGTTCGGCTGGGTCGTCGAGATCGACCCCAACGACCCGAACTCGACGCCGATCAAGCACACCGCGCTCGGCCGCTTCAAGCACGAGGCCGCGAACATCAAGATCGCCGCCGACGGCCGCGTCGCCGTCTACTCCGGTGACGACAGCCGCTTCGAGTACATCTACAAGTTCGTCTCGAAGGGCAAGTACAAGCCCGGCAACAGCGCGCACGCGCGGCGGCACAACTCGGCGCTGCTCGACGAGGGCACGCTGTACGTCGCCCGCTTCACCGGTGACAGCCCGGCCGCGGAGATCGACGGCAAGGGCGCGCTGCCCGCCGACGGCGAGTTCGACGGCACCGGCGAGTGGATCCCGCTGGCCAGTGGCAACAAGTCCTTTGTGGACGGGATGACCGCGGAAGAGGTCTATGTCTTCACGCGCCAGGCCGCGGACAAGGTGGCCGCCACGAAGATGGACCGCCCGGAGGACATCGAGCCGAACCCGGTCAACGGCCGGATCTACGCGGCGCTGACCAACAACAGCGACCGCGGCGCGGCGGGCAAGGCCGGCGTCGACGAGGTCAACCCGCGGGTGAGCAACAAGAACGGCCACGTCCTGGAGTGGGAAGAGAACTGCGGCGACGCGGCGTCGACCCGGTTCTCCTGGCGGCTGCTGCTGGTCTGCGGTGATCCCAAGGCGGCGGACACCTACTTCGGCGGTTTCCCGAAGGACCAGGTCAGCCCGATCTCCTGCCCGGACAACGTGGCCTTCGACCGGCACGGCAACCTGTGGGTCGCCACCGACGGCAACGCCCTCGGCGCGAACGACGGCCTGTTCTCGGTGCCGGTCACCGGGCCGGAGCGCGGCCACGTCAAGCAGTTCCTCTCGGTGCCGGTCGGTGCCGAGACGTGCGGCCCGGTCGTGACCGACAACCTGGTGCTCGTCGCGGTCCAGCACCCGGGTGAGAACGCGACGAGCTCGGCGAACCCGACGTCGCACTGGCCCGACGGCGGCACCGCGCAGCCGCGGCCGGCCATCGTCTCGGTGTGGAAGAAGGGCCGCTTCGGGCTGCCCGGCCGCATCGGCGAACGCTGACGCACCGGGCCCGCACCGGCCGAGGTTCACCCTTAAGTGGACGGGTCTCGGCCGGTGCGGGCTCGTTCCGCGCGCCATAGTCGAGAGGTGATCTTCTCGGGGCGCACGGCGGCAGTGGCGGTGGTGGCGATCGCGGCGGCGGTCGTGCCGGCGTCCGCGTCCGTCGCCGAGGACGCGCCGCCGGTCTGCGGCGGCCTCGCTGCGAACCCGAGCGTCGAGCTCACCGCGCGCAACGGCGCCCCGGACGGGTACGTGTTCGCCCCGGCCGCCCCGGTTCCGCCCGGGACGCCGGCCGCGAAGGTGCCGAAGCTGCTGACCGAGCAGGAGTACGCCGTCGACGGGCAGCGGGCGGCGTTCCTCCAGACCCCGGACGGCAAGACCAGCACCGCGTACCAGACCGAGCGGTTCGTCCCCGGCGGCGTCTACGCGCTCAGCGTCTGGACGGCTTCGCGCGCGCCGAGGTACGAACCGGCCACCGGCTTGCGGTTCTACGACGCCACCGGCACGCAGATCCAGGAGACCAAGCTCGTCGCCGACCACTACGCCGGCGACGGCAACCTCGACCGGCAGGACTTCCCGGCGGCGACGGCGCCGGCCAAGGCGACGGCGGTGAAGTTCTTCGCCACGACCACCCTCGACCGGCTGCACTGGGACTGCGTCGACCTCCAGCTCGCGGCGTACTCGGTGAAGAAGGAAGTGCAGAACCCGGCGACCGGGGCGTGGGCGTCGTTCGCGACGGTCACCGCGGGCGAGACCGCGCACTACCGCGTCACCGTGACCAACGAGGGCACCCAGGACCTCACCGGCATCACGGTCCAGGACGGCTGGTGCACCGGCTCGTTCGAGCCGTTCGCGCTGGCCGCGGGCGCGAACCGGCAGCTGACCTGCGACCACCCGGACCTCACGGTGGCCGACAGCGGGCACGTCAACACGGTGAAGGTGACGGGTGTGCACTACCCGGGCGGCACGCTCGGCGACAAGACGGCGTCCGCGACGATCACGGTGCTGCCGCCCCCGGCCGTCGCGAAGATCGGCGACTTCGCCTGGGCCGACCGCAACCGCGACGGCCTGCAGGACCCGGACGAGCCGGGCGTCGCGGGCGTCAAGGTGACGCTGAAGGACGGCGCCGGGGGCACGGTCGGCACCGCGACGACCGACGACAAGGGCAAGTACGGCTTCGAGAAGCTGAAGGACGGCACGTACCAGGTCTGCTTCGCCGTCCCGGCGGACTTCACGGTGACCCGCCGCGACGCCGGCAGCGAAGATCGCGATTCGGACGCCGACCAGGCCGGCTGCACCGCGCCGCGCACCGTGGGCGGCCCGTCCCACGAGGACTTCGCGGTCGACCTCGGGCTGGTGTCGCCGACGAACCGGATCGGCGACTTCGCCTGGACCGACACCGACGGCAACGGCCTGCAGGACGCGGGCGAGCCGGGCCTCGCCGGCGTCAAGGTGGTGCTGAAGGACGCGAGCGGCAAGGAAGTGGCGAGCGTGGTCACCGCCGCCGACGGCTCGTACGGCTTCGACGGCCTGGAGGACGGCACGTACCAGGTGTGCTTCACCGCGGACGGCCACCACCCGGCGGCCAAGGACGCGGCGGACGACACCCGCGACTCCGACGCGGACCCGGCGTCCGGCTGCACGGACCCGCGCCCCCTCGGCACCGGCAAGCGCGAAGACCGCACGGTGGACGCCGGGTTCGCCGCTACGGTGAGGTCATGACGGATCTTCCCCTGGCCCTGGTGACCGGCGCCTCCCGCGGAATCGGTGCGGCCATCGCCCACCAGCTGGCCCCGACCCACCGGGTGCTCCTCGGCGGCCGCGACGCCGACGCGCTGGCCGCGCTGGCGAAGGAGCTCCCGGGCGCGAAGCCGTGGCCGGTCGAGCTGACGGATCCCGCTTCGCTCGCTTCGGCGGTCGCGGACATCTCGTCCCTGGACGTCCTGGTCCACTCGGCGGGCGTCGCGCGCCTGGGCCGCATCGAGGACGCGTCGGCGGCAGCGTGGCGGGACAACTTCGAGGTCAACACCCTGGCGGTGGTCGAGCTGACCCGCCTGCTGCTCCCGGCCCTGCGCGCGGCCCGCGGCCACGTGGTGGTGATCAACTCGGGAGCGGGCCTGAACGCCCGCCCGGGCTGGTCCCCGTACGCGGCGAGCAAGTTCGCGGTCCGCGCCTTCGCCGACGCCCTCCGCGAGGAGGAACGCGACATCCGCGTGACGTCGGTCTACCCGGGCCGCACGGACACGGAGATGCAGCAGGAGATCTTCGCGGGCGAAGGCCGCGAGTACGACACGGCCCATCTGCTCAAGGCGGACTCGGTGGCCACCGCGGTGGCGACGGCGGTGTCAGCCACCCCGGACGCCCACCCGACGGAGGTCATCCTCCGCCCGCGTTAAGTGGGGGAGCTACTCCAGAGCCCGGCTAAACTTCAGGCCCTGCCAGAACTGACACGGTCCCAGCCTGTCGCAGCTCACTGACAACCCGGTCCGCCTGCGTCGCTGGCCCGACTTCAGCGGTCATGCGGAGCACGCTCAAGTTCGCTGATTGTGTAATTGTCGCTGTTCAGGCCCGGCGGTCGCTCGACCTGTGTGATGTGCCTCGCCAGCGATCGCACAGAGATCTCAAGAGTGTGTGGCCAACCACGTGACCATGCCGTAGTGGAGGTCTGACTGTTACCAGCTTATTGCCGAAGCTACTTCTTTTTCTTTTTGCGCTTACCTGGGCCGTGCCATAGTACTGGAATTCCACTATTCGGTTGACTGTTCTTGATTTTCTTTAGATAATCGCGGGTGGTGCGCGTATTCGGGTGTGAAGCGCCAAAGGCTTTTTCTTGGGACGCTAGAACTGCCTTAAGTTCCACTTCTGCGGCACGTCGCCGCCCCATCATGAGATAACTGCTTGCGAGATTGTGGCGGGTGGCGAGGGTGCTGGGATGTTCGTTGCCGAGGATTTGGCGTTGAATCTTGAGGATGGCTTGATATTCGGTCTGGGCGTCGGCGTGGTTGCCGCGGGCCTGGAGCGTGCCGGCGAGACTGTTTCGGGTGGTGAGGGTGTTGGGGTGCTCGTTGCCGAGGATTTGGCGTTGGATCTTGAGGATGGCTTGATATTCGGCTTGGGCGTCGGCGTGGTTGCCGCGATCCCGGAGGGCGCCGGCGAGATTGTGCCGGGTGATGAGCACGCTTGGGTGTTCGTCGCCGAGGACCCGGCGTTCGATCTCGAGAACGGCTTCGAATTCGGCTTGGGCGTCGGCGTGGTTGCCGCGGGCCTGGAGCGTGCCGGCGAGACTGTGTCGGCCGGTGAGGGTGTTGGGATGTTCGTCGCCGAGGACGCGGCGTTGGATCTCTATGATGGCTTGGTATTCGGTTTGGGCGTCGGCGTGGTTGCCGAGGTCCTGAAGCACGCCGGCGAGGTTGTGCCGGGTGGTCAGGGTGTGGGGGTGTTCTGTGCCGAGGACCCGGCATTCGATTTCGAGGATGGCTTGGTATTCGGCTTGGGCGTCGGCGTAGTTGCCGCGGTCTCTGAGTACTCCGGCGAGGTT
>NZ_MUMI01000003.1 GCF_002155975.1 Amycolatopsis kentuckyensis | reverse complement strand
GCCGACGTCGGCTCGTTCGACGGCGGCTACGGCTCGGCCTACCTGGCGAAGATGGTCGGCCAGAAGTTCGCCAGGGAGATCTTCTTCCTCGGCCGCGAGTACTCCGCCGAGCAGATGCACCAGATGGGGGCGGTGAACGCCGTCGTCCCGCACGCCGACCTGGAAAAAGAGGCGCTGACCTGGGCGTGGGAGATCACGCGCAAGTCGCCGACGGCGCAGCGGATGCTGAAGTACGCGTTCAACCTCACCGACGACGGCCTGGTCGGCCAGCAGCTGTTCGCCGGCGAAACCACCCGGTTGGCGTACATGCAGGACGAGGCCGTCGAAGGCCGTGACGCGTTCCTCGAGAAGCGCGACCCCGACTTCAAGGACGTCCCCTATTACTACTGAGCTGCTCCCGGTCCACCTCGACGGCTCGCCCGAGGCGCTCGGCGCGCTGACCGGAGCCGTCGCGGACGCGCTGGGCGGCGGCCCGGCGGTGCTGCCGTTCACCGACCCCGCGCTGCGCGACGCGATGGCGCCGGGCGAGCCGGCCGAGCCGGGCACCGCCGTGGTCATCGCCACGTCGGGCTCGACCGGTGCCCCCAAGGGCGTCCTGCTGTCGGCCCGCGCGCTGACCGCGTCCGCCGAGGCCACGCACGCGCGGCTCGGCGGCCCGGGCCGCTGGCTGCTGGCGACGCCGGCGCACTACATCGGCGGCCTGCAGGTGCTGGTCCGGTCGCTGCTGGCCGGGACGACCCCGGCGCTGCTGACCGGCACCGGCTTCCGCCCGGACGACTTCGCGGCCGCGGCGGCGACGCTCGAGGGCAGCCCGCGGTACACGGCGCTGGTGCCGACGCAGCTGGTCCGCCTGCTCGACGACGGCGGTGCGGGGCTGGCCGCGGCGAAGACGTTCGACGCGATCGTGGTCGGCGCGGCGGCGACGTCACCGGCCCTGCGGGAGCGCGCCGCGGACGCCGGGGTGCGGATCGTGCCGGCGTACGGGATGAGCGAGACGGCCAGCGGCTGCGTCTACGACGGCTTCCCCCTCGACGGCGTCCGCGTGGACGTCGGCGGCGACCGGATCCGCATCGCCGGCGCCGTCCTCGCGCACGGCTACCGCCGCCGGCCGGAGCTCACCGCGGAGGCGTTCTCGGACGGCTGGTTCACCACGTCCGACCGTGGCGTTCGCCACGACGACGGCCGCATCGAGGTCCTCGGCCGGGCCGACGACATGATCAACACCGGTGGCGTGAAGGTGTCGGCGACCGCGATCGAGCGGTGCCTCTGCGCGCAGCCGGGGGTCCGTGACGCGTGCGTCGTCGGCGTGCCGGACGCGGAGTGGGGCGAGGCCGTGGTCGCGCTGGTCGTCCCGGACGGTGAGCACGGCGACCTGCGCGCGGCGGTCCGCGCGGAACTGGGTGCGGCGGCCACCCCGAAGCGCCTCGAATTCGGCACCGAGCTGCCGTTGCGCGGGCCGGGCAAGATCGACCGGGCGGCGGTGAAGGACCGGCTGGCAGCGCGGCCGACCGGCTGAATGGCGGCACTTCGTTGACACGCACAGGGTGCGCCCGCTTGGCTACTCACCATGACGCGCTGGTTCAGAACTGCACTCGTGGCCACGGCCGCCACGCTGGGCGTATTGCTGCCCGCGGGCGCGGCACTCGCCGAGGGCGTGGACCCCAACAGCGGGTCGCTCGTCTGGCAGCTGCCGACGAGCGACTGAGTTCCCGGGTTCCCGCCCAGGCGTGATCACCATGGCGTTGAATGGCGCCATGGCGAGCTTGAGCGAGTGGATCGAAGGGGCCCGGCCGCGGACGCTGCCCAACGCGGTGGCGCCGGTGGTGGCGGGCGTCGGCGCGGCGATCGCGCTGGACGCGTTCTCCTGGTGGCGTTCGGCGCTGGCGCTGCTGGTTTCCCTCTCGCTGATCATCGGCGTCAACTACGCCAACGACTACTCCGACGGCATCCGCGGCACGGACGAAAACCGCGTCGGCCCGCTGCGGCTGGTCGGCTCCGGCGTCGCCGCCCCCAAGGCCGTGCTGACCGCCGCGCTCGTCTCCCTGGGCCTCGCCGGCGTGCTGGGGCTGGTCCTGGTGGCCGTCAGCGGCCACTGGTGGCTCCTGGGCATGGGCGCGCTCTGCATCCTCGGCGCGTGGTTCTACACCGGCGGCAAGAAGCCCTACGGCTACTACGGCTTCGGCGAGATCGCCGTCTTCGTGTTCTTCGGCCTGGCCGGCGTCCTGGGCACGGTCTACGTCCAGGCGGGCCGGGTCAGCTGGGCGGCCGTGGCGTGCGCGGTCGCGGTCGGCTGCTTCTCGACGGCGGTCCTGACGGCCAACAACCTGCGTGATATCCCCACCGACATCGAGGCCGGCAAGCGCACCCTGGCCACCCGCCTGGGTGACAAGGGCACGCGGCGGCTCTACCTGGCGCTGGTGTTCGTGCCGTTCCTGATCAGCCTGTCGTTCGTCTTCACCGGCTATTCGGTAGCCGCGCTGGCGGCGCTGACCATCATCGTCCTGTACCCGGCGGCGGGCGTCGTCCAGGCCGGCAAGAAGGGGCGCGAGCTGATCCCCGCCCTGCGGGACACCGGCCTGGCCATGCTGCTGTGGTCCGTGGTCACCACCATCGGCCTGAACGTCTAGCTCTCCGGGACGAACTTCCCGGTCGCCAGGAACTCCTCGAACAACGCCGTGTGCGGGGCCAGGTCCAGGTTCTGCTGGGCCAGCCACTCGTCGTTGTAGTAGGTGTGCGCGTACCGCTCGCCGCCGTCGCACAGCAGGGTGACGACGCTGCCCGCCTGGCCGTCCTCGACCATGCGGGAGATGAGCCGGAAGGCGCCGTAGAGGTTGGTGCCGGTCGAGCCGCCCGCCCAGTGCCCGGTGCGCTCGCGCAGCAGCCGGATGGCCGCCAGGGAGCCCGCGTCGGGGATCTGGAACATCTCGTCGATGACGCCGGGGACGAAGGACGGCTCGCAGCGCGGCCGCCCGATGCCCTCGATCCGCGACGGCATCCCGGTGCCGTAGTCCAGCGCCCCGGTCTCCCAGGCGCCGTAGAACGACGAGTTCTCCGGGTCGACCACGCAGATCTTCGTCGTGTGGCGCTTGTAGCGGACGTACCGGCCGAAGGTCGCGCTCGTGCCGCCGGTGCCCGCGCCGACGACGATCCACTTCGGGATCGGGTGGCGCTCCGAGCGCATCTGCGCGAACACCGACTCGGCGATGTTGTTGTTGCCGCGCCAGTCCGTCGCGCGCTCGGCGTAGGTGAACTGGTCGAGGTAGTGGCCGCCGCACTCGGCCGCGAGCCGCTCCGCCTCGGGGTACATCGCCGGGGCCTGGTCGACGAAGTGGCACTCGCCGCCGTAGAACTCGATGAGCGCGACCTTCTCCTTCGACGTGCGCCGCGGCACGACGGTGATGAAGCGCAGGCCGAGCATCCGGGCGAAGTAGGCCTCGGACACCGCCGTCGAGCCGCTGGAGGCCTCGACGAGCACGGTGTCCGGCCCGATCTGGCCGTTGACCAAGCCGTAGAGGAACAGCGACCGGGCCAGCCGGTGCTTCAGCGAGCCGGTCGGGTGGACCGACTCGTCCTTGAGGTACAGGTCGATGCCCCACTCCGGGGGCAGCGGGAAGACGTGCAGGTGCGTGTCGGCGCTGCGGTTGGCGTCGGCCTCGATGATCCGGACGGCTTCGCGGACCCAGCTGCGGCTGTGGGTCATTCGGGTTGCCCGGAAGCGTCGCCACGCAGCTGCGCGCGCAGCTCGGCCCGGGCGCGCGCCCGCTTCTCGTTGCGCTTCGCCAGCCCGGCGGTGACGCGGGCGTTGAGCGAGCGGAACAGCAGCAGGCCGAGCGGCAGCCCGACGACCAGGCCGATGAGCAGGGCGACCAGCAGCGGCACCCCGACCAGGGACAGCACCCACGCGATCACCGCGACCAGCACGAACCGCGCCAGCAGGTACAGCGTCAGGTCACGGGCCAGCTGCGGGGCCTTCTCGTCGCTCACATCAACGCAGGCTACGCCCCGCCCGACCGGTCCTTCTGCAGGCCCGCGTTGTTCGGCCGGCCCTCGAACCGGGTCGAGAGCACCACGGTGGTGTTCGTCCGCCCGACGCCGGGGATGCGGCGCAGCCGGCCGAGCGTGCGTTCCAGCTCGTCGACGGTCGACACGCGCACTTTGACGACGAATGCCTCGTCGCCGGCCACCGCGTAGCAGCTCTCGACCTCGTCGAGTTCGGCGAGCGCGTCGGCGACGTCGTCCTCCGTTGCCGTGTCGGTCGGGTGGATGCTGACGAGGGCGGTGACGCCGAGGCCGACCGAGCTGGGGTCGACGACCGCGTGGTAGCCGGTGATCACCCCGGCGGCTTCCAGCTTGCCCACGCGCTCGTGCACCGACGAAGCGGACAGCCCGACGGCTCGTCCGAGATCCGCGTAGGTGGCCCGTCCGTTGATGCGCAACGCTGCGATGATCTTCCGGTCCAACTGATCCACGGGATCACTCTATGCGGTTGGACAATCCCCCATTGGCACCACGCCTCGCCGCCGGTGGCCGTGAGGGGGACGTCTCCGCACTTCAGGCCACCGGAGGGTAGTTGCCATGGGTAAACAACCTGTCCGTTTTGACCTTTAAGGGCTCTTTACTCGCAGACAACCGTTCGAGTACCCGACGGGTGAAGTGCAACGATTGCCTTGTTGGCTACCCCGGCGCGACGAGCAGAAGGGCTCGGACGCCTCCCGGTATAGCAGTGAGTTCGTTAAGGAGGCGGAAAATGACCGCGACGATGGGCGGACGCCTGCTCACCCCTGGCGAGGTGGCAGCGCTGTTCCGAGTGGACCCGAAGACCGTGACGCGGTGGGCGACCGCGGGCCGGATCGGCTCGATCCGGACCCCGGGCGGGCACCGGCGGTTCCGGGAGTCCGAGGTGAACGAGCTCCTCGCCGAGCTGACCACCGACGCCAGCGAACCGGCGCGCACCGCCTGAACCATCCGGACGCCAGGGCCGTGTCGGGTACGGGAACCACCCCGTCCCCGGCACGGCCTTCGTGCTTTACCGGACCGGCTTCAGGCCCATCACACGGCCGGAGCGGTTAACCTCGGGGGACAGGCAGCCATACGGAAGGATCCGGCATGCTCGCTCTGCTCGCGGCGGTCGGCGCGCTGGTCGTCGCCCTGCTCCTGTGGCGGTCGTTCGCCGGCCAGCGAGTCGGGGTTCCCTCGACTCCGCGCCGCACCCCCCTCGCCCCCGACGACGACCCCGACTTCCTGCGCCAGCTGGCCGAACAGCAGCGCAAACGCCGGGACGAAGACCTTTAGGAACCCCTTTACCTTCACCGGCCCCGCCGCGACGTGATCAGGGCCGGAACTCGCGTGATCCAGCCCGGAACTCGCGTGATTCAGCCCGTCACCCGCGTGATCGGGGCCGGAACTCGCGAGTTCCGGCTTCAATCACGCGAGTTCCGGGCCCAATCACGTGGGTGACGAGTCTGGTCACGTGGGTGACGGGTCTGGTCACGTGGGTGACGGTCAGCGGTAGCCCTGGGAGAGCGGGGTGGCGAAGCCGTCGGCGACGGTTGCCGCCAGTTCCAGCAGGGCCAGGCGGGTGTCGCCGGAGAGGCGGTCCAGCTCGATTTCCGCGCCTTCCTCCAGGTGCGGGTCGAACGGGACCTTGCACACCGCCCGGACCTTCGCGCCGAAGTGGGCCGACAGCTTGTCGAGGTCGACCGAGCCGCCCTTGGGGCGGACCGAGTTGATCACCGCGACCGAGCGCTTGACCAGCTCGCCGTAGCCGTGGGCTTCGAGCCAGTCCAGCGTCGCCGAGGCGCTGCGGGCGCCGTCGACCGAGCCGGACGAGACCACGACCAGCGCGTCCGCGACGTCCAGGACGCCCTTCATCGCCGAGTGCATCAGGCCGGTCCCGCAGTCGGTGAGCACGATGTTGTAGAAGTGCTCCAGCAGGTTGACCGTGCGCCGGTAGTCGTCCTCGGAGAACGCCTCCGAGACGGCCGGGTCCTGCTCGCTGGCCAGGATCTCCAGTCGGCTCGAGCCCTGGGACGTGTACGACCGGACGTCGCTGTAGCGCGTGATGCGGGCTGCGTCACGCAGCAGGTGACGGACCGTCGCCGTGGTCTCCAGCGGGATCTTCTGCGACAGCGTCCCGCGGTCCGGGTTGGCGTCCACCGCCACCACGCGGTCACCGCGCAGGGACGCGAACGTCGAGCCCAGCGTCGTCGTCACCGTGGTCTTGCCGACGCCGCCCTTGAGCGACAGCATCGCGATCTTGTAGCACCCGCGCAGCGGCTGGTTGACGCGGGCGATGAGCTCACGGCGCCGGGTGTCCGCCGGGCTCTCCCCCGGGTTCACCAGCTTCCCGGAGCCGACGTAGAGCGCCTTGCGCCAGCCGGACTGCGGCGGCCGCCGGGTCTGCTTGACCAGGTGCGCGGTCGACAGGTCGTGGCCGTGGCCCGGCTGCTGCGGTGCCGCGTGCCGGCCGCCCTGGGGCTGCGGCAGCCCGGACGGCTGCTGCGGCGGGTACTGGGCGTTGGCCTGGTACTGCTGCGCCGGGTCGCCGTACTGCGGCTGCAGCGGCGGGAGGTTCTGGTCGTAGCCGTAGGGCACCTGGTGCGGCCCCGACACGGCGGGGTTGGGCACCTGGTGCGGTCCCGAAACCGCCGGGTTGGGCGGCGGCGCCACCGCCTGCGTCGGCTGGACGTCGAACGCCCCCGACGTCTCGGGGTGCGGGTGTGAGTCCGTCCGGTCGTCGGCGAACAGGCCCGGCTGCGGCGACGCAGCGGCCTGTTCGGGGTGGCCAGGAGCCGATTCTTCGCTGGGTCCGGTCACCGGTGAAAACCTCCGCGCACTCCGCCTGACACATCAGTCCCCCGATGTCGACGGTAGTCGGCGGACGCGCGGGATGCTCAGCCCACCCCGGCGTAGGAGTGCAGGCCGACGGAGACGAGGTTCACGAAGAACAGGTTGAAGATCATCGCGGCGAACCCGACGATGTTGATGATCGCCGCCCGCGCCCCGCGCCAGCCCGCGGTCGCCCGCGAGTGCAGGTAGGCCGCGTAGACGACCCAGGCGATGAACGCGCAGGTCTCCTTCGGGTCCCAGCCCCAGAACCGGCCCCACGCCGACTCGGCCCAGACCGCGCCGCAGAGCACGCCGAAGGTGAACACCGGGAAGGCGAAGATGGTGGTCCGGTAGGCGATCCGGTCGAGGACGTCGGCCGCGGGCAGCTTCGGGGCGAACCGGGCGAACTTGGTGTTGTCCTTGTCGTGGGCCGCGCGGAACAGGTACAGCACGCTCGCGACGCCCGGGACCAGGAAGACGCCGGAGCCGATGATGGCCGCCGCGACGTGGATGACCAGCCAGTACGACTGCAGCGCGGGCTGCACCGGCGCCGCGGTCGTGTACAGCAGCGTGCCGTTGATGAACATCAGGATCACGACGGGCAGCAGCAGGAAGCCGGTGAGGTGCCGGACCGGGAACTTCCACATGACGATCAGCCAGGTCAGCACCGTGATGAAGGTGACGGCCATGCCGTACTCGTACATGTTGCCCCACGGCGCGCGGTGCACGGCGAGCCCGCGCAGCACGATCGCGGTCAGCTGCAGCAGGGCGCCGAGCACGAGCAGCGACGCGCCCATCCGGCCGATCCGCTCCGGGCGGCCGACCTCGCGCTGCGCGGCCGGGACCTCCTCGACCGGCGGCCCACCGGCGCCGACGAGCTCGCGCGCGCGCAGCTTGGCGCGCTCGGTGGCGAGCCGCCCCTTGGCGCCGAAGCCCTGCTCGACCAGGGTCAACATCAGCGCGACGACGTAGATCGCCGCGGCCGTGGTGTACAGCCAGTCGCTGTAGGTCGACAGCGTCTCGTTGATCGGCATGCCTCAGCCCTTCTGCCCACTGACCAGGCGTTCGCTGACCCGGTGGAACTCTTCGCCGTACCCGGCCTGGTCCGTGCGGGCCAGCCCGGCGACCTCGATCACGGTACTCGGGTCTTCCTCGGTTCCCGGCTTCACCCGCACCCACAGCCGGCGGCGCTTNNAAGCGCCGAGGCCGACGAACATCGCGATGGCGAAACCGAGCACGAACCCCTGGGTGGGGTCGTGGGAAACCTGCAGCGAGACCCACTGGCCGACGCCGTCGAAGCGGATCTTCGTGCCGTCGTCGAGCTTGATCTCCTCGCCGACCTTCAGGTTCTGCCGGGCGACCTTCTTCAGCCTGCCGTCGTCGACCAGCGACTGGTCGACCGAGAAGACGGACTGGCCGCGCCCGGCGTCGAGGCCGAGGTCACCGCGCAGGACGTCGACGGCGACCGCCGGGTCGTTCGCCTCGGGCGCCGACGACGTCAGGACGCTGCCGTGCAGGAACGCGGTCGGGGCGAACAGGCCGGTGATGGCCAGCTGCCGGGTCCGCCGCTGGACCTCGTCGGTGATGCCGGGCTGGTCGAACTTCGTCGCGCCCTCGGCGAGCATGGTGCCGGGGTCGACCGTGCGCCACTGGGTGTTCTGGGTGCGCTGCGAGCCGTCCGGGAAGGTGACGGTGAACTTCGGCGAGTAGCCGTGCCCGAGCAGGTAGACGCGGTCGCCGGCGGTGCGCAGCGGCGAGTTGACCTCGAGGCCGTACGGGTGCCAGGTGCCCGTCTCCAGGTCCGGGCCGGACTGGTACTCGATGTTCGAGTGGTAGTAGTCCGGCTGGCCAGACTGGGTGTAGCGCGCGGTGAAGTCGTTCACCTTCACGCAGAACGGGTTGAGGTCGGTGCCGTCGACGTCCAGGCCCGCGTTGAAGGAGTCGTAGTTGTAGATGCCGGCGTTGCAGAAGCTGTCGCCGTTCGCCTGGACGATGACCTGGCCTTCGTAGCTGTAGAGCTTCCCGAGGGCGAAGAAGACGATCAGGCCGAGCATGCTGAAGTGGAAGAGCAGGTTGCCGGTCTCGCGCAGGAACCCGCGTTCGGCCGAGATGGTCCGGACGCCGTCGGCCTCTTCGCGCTCGACGCGGCGCCAGCCGGAGAGCTGCTTGTGGGCGGCCGCGATCTCCGCGGCGACGTCGGCCTGGCCCCGGCCGAGCCGGTAGTGCGGCATCCGGGCCAGGTTGCGCGGCGTCAGCACCGGCTTGGCGCGCATCGCCTTGACGTACTCGAAGCTGCGCGGGGTCAGGCAGCCGACGAGCGAGACCATCAGCAGCAGGTAGATGGCCGAGAACCAGATGCTGGAGTAGACGTCGTAGAACTCGAGCTTGTCGAGCAGCGTCCCCCACCAGCCGTGGGCGGCGATGTACTCGTCGACCTTGGGCGCGTTGAGCTTCCGCTGCGGCAGGAGGGCGCCCGGCAGGGCGGCGAGGGCCAGGAGGAACAGCAGGACGAGCGCGGTGCGCATGGACGTCAGGCCGCGCCAGGTGTTGCGCAGGAAGGCGAGGGTGCGCTTGGCGGGCGTGGGCCCTTGCGGGGTCACCGGAGGGGCTTCGGTGGTCGTCACAGCGGCAGCTCCAGGCTCCCGGTGAGCTCGTTGCGGAGCCAGCCCATCAGATCCCCCCAGACACCGGTGACCAGCAGGATGCCGACGGCCAGCAGCAGCACGCCGCCGAAGATCTGCACCTGGCGGCCGTGCCGGCGCACCCAGTCGGTGGCGCGCACGGCCCAGCGGGCACCGAGCGCGATCAGCAGGAACGGCAGCCCGAGGCCGAGGCAGTAGACGGCGATCAGCAGGTACCCGCGGGCCTCGGCGCCGCCGGTGGCGCTGGCCAGCGTCATCACCGCGGACAGGGTGGGGCCGATGCACGGCGTCCAGCCGAGCCCGAAGATCGCACCGAGCAGCGGGGCGCTCCAGATGCCACCGCGCGGCACGTGGTGCGAGCGGACCTCGCGCTGCAGGCCGGGGATCCAGCCGAGGAAGACCAGCGCCATCGCGATGGTCAGGACGCCGCCGAAGCGCTGCAGCAGGTTCTGGTTGAGCACCAGCGTGTCGGCGAGCCAGACGAGCGTGCCCAGGGTGGCGACGAACACGACGGTGAACCCGAGCACGAAGAGCAGGGCGGCCCCGACGACGGCCCACCGGCCCTGCTTGCGGTCCTCGTCGGCGCTGACGGCGGGAGCATCGGCCCCGACGAGCGCGGCGAGGTAGGCGAGGTACCCCGGCACGAGCGGCACGACGCAGGGGGAGGCGAAGGAGATGGCCCCGGCCAGCAGCGCGACACCCGCGGCGAGCAGCAGCGGCCCGGAGATCGCCAGCTCGGTCACGGAGTTCACCCCGTTGAGGGTAGGCAGTGAGGTCCTGGTGAGAACGCCGGGGCCGCTTCACAGGACCTCGGTCACAGCAGTTCAGGACCTTGGTCCCGCTCAGTCTCCGAACAGGTGCCGGTGCGCCCGGCTCCACTCGGACCGGGCCGCCAGCTCGTCGAGGTAGCCCTCCGCCGCCCACCGGACCTGCGGCTGGTGCCCCAGCTCCGCCGCCCGCCGGACTTCCTCCGTCCCCGCCAGCTGGACGTCGAGCACGGCGTCGGCCAGCCCCGCCGTCGACGTGAGGCCGTAGGCCTCCGCGAACAGCTCGAGACGGCGGCGCCGATCGGGCGGCGCGGGATAGCGGAGGCTGCGCAGGCATTCGGCGTCGTCCCGGAAGGGCGCGACGTACTCCAGCGCGTAGGCGACGTCGTGGATCCGCGGGGCGGGCCGGGCGTAGTCCCAGTCCAGCAGGCCCACCGGCCGCTCGCCCCGCCAGACGGTGTTCCACGGGCCGAAATCGCCGTGGCAGACGACCTCGTCGGCGCCGACGCCGGCCGTGCCGGTGAACCAGGTGAGGTCCGCGGCGGGCCGGAAGCCGGCCACCGCGTCGTGGTAGTCCCGCAGGAACCGGGCGAACGCCGCCAAGCCGGCTTCGCCGACCACCTTCGCCCAGCCGTCCGGGCCCGACTCGCCCGGCAGGTAGGTCAGCACCTCGCGGCCTTCGTCGTCGATGCCCAGCACCCGGGGCGCGGCGGGGAAGCCGACGTCCGCCAGGTGGCGCAGCAGGGCGTGGACCGCCGGAGTCCACGGGTGCACCGGCCTGCGGACCGTGTCGCCGATGCGGACGACCCGCCGGTGCGGCTCGTCCTGCAGCAGCTCCTCGTCCGTCACCTGTCAGGCCTCCGCGGTCAGCCGCTGGGCCACCGGCATCAGGTCCTGGGCGAGCACCGGCCGCAGGAACACCGCCGCCACGCGGTGCTGCTTGTCCAGGACGATCGTCGACGGGATGATGTTGCGCGGGTAGCCGCTCAGCTTCAGCAGCACCCGGCCGTCCGGGTCGTAGATCGACGGGTACGTCAGCTGCCGGTCGCGGACGAAGTCCTGGGCCACCTCGCGCGCCGGGTCGCGGACGTCGATGCCCACCACCTGGACGCCCTGCTTGGCCAGGGACTCCATCTCCGGTGCCTCCGTGCGGCACGGCCCGCACCACTGGCCCCACAGGTTGAGCACCACGACCTTGCCCGCGAAGTCCGCCAGCGACAGCTGCTTGCCCTCGTTCATCAGGTCTTCGCCGGCCAGGACCGGGGCCGTCTGGCGCTGGGCGGCGTCGTAGGTGATGTCGACCTTGCCGCCCGGGGAGACGAAGCTGAAGCTGCTCCCCTGCACCACCGCGTCCTTGCCCGTGCTGCACCCGGCCAGCGCCAGTACCGCGACCACTCCGGCCAGCAGCCGTTTCATGCCCCGGTCACCTTCGGGTCGGTCGCGCCCGCCGGCTCGCTGTAGACGATCTCGCGGAGCTCGTCGCCGTCGAACACCAGCGACGTCAGGGACGCCAGCGAGCACTGCCGCCGACGCGGGTCGTGCCACAGGCGCTTGCCCTCGAGGAACCGCCGGAGCGTCCAGATCGGCAGCTGGTGCGACACGCAGAGCGCCTCGTGTCCCGCCGCCGCCTCCCGCGCCCGGTGGACCGCGCCGAGCATCCGGTGCGCGATCTCGAGGTACGGCTCACCCCACGACGGCTTGAACGGGTTCACCAGCTTCGGCCAGTGCTTCGGCTCCCGCAGCGCGCCGTCGCCGACCGCCACCTGCAGGCCCTCGAACTGGTTGCCCGCCTCGATCAGGCCCTCGTCGGTCGCGATGTCGAGCCGGTGCGCGGCGGCGATCGGGGCCGCCGTCTCCTGCGCCCGCTGCAGCGGCGACGCGACGACGTGCACGAGGTCGTGGCCGGCGACGGCCTCGGCGACCGTCAGCGCCTGCCGCTGCCCGCGCTCGGAGAGCCGGTAGCCCTCCAGGCGGCCGTACAGGATCTTCTCGGGGTTGTGCACTTCGCCGTGACGCAGCATGTGGACGACGGTGGTCACTGGACGGCCCCAGCCGCCGCGCGCGCCGCCGCGGGCAGAGCCGCTTCGATCACCGAGAACGCTTCGTCGTCCATGGCCGCGTTGACGAACCAGGCCTCGTACGCGCTCGGCGGCGCGTACACGCCTCCGTCGAGCAACGCGTGGAAGAACGGCGGGAAGCGCCACGTCTCGGAGGCTTGTGCGCCGGCGTAGTCGCGGACCGGCGCGTCGCCGAAGAACACGCTCACCAGGTTGCCCGCGTATTGGACGTTGTGCGCAACCCCGGCTTCGCTCAGAGCGGCGTGGAAGAGGTTGCCGAGGCGCTTCGCGTTGGCGTCGAGGGCCGCGTACACGGCGTGGTCGGCCGCGCGCAGCGTCGCGAGGCCCGTGGCCACCGCGACGGGGTTCCCGGACAGCGTCCCGGCCTGGTAGACCGGCCCGCCCGGGGCGAGCTTGGCCATCACGTCGGCGCGGCCGCCGAAGGCCGCCGCCGGCAGCCCGCCGGACATCACCTTGCCGAACGTGTAGAGATCGCCGGCCACGCCTTCGAGGCCGAACCAGCCCGCGTGCGAGACGCGGAACCCGGTCATCACCTCGTCCATGATCAGCAGCGCGCCGTGCTCGTGGGCGAGTTCGCGCAGGCCCGCGTTGAAGCCCTCGCCGGGCGCCACCGCGCCCATGTTGCCGGCCGCCGCCTCGGTGATCACCGCGGCGATTTCGCCCGGGTTGTCCACAAAGGATTTCCGGACGGCGTCGAGGTCGTTGTAGGGCAGCACCAGCGTGTCCGCCGCCTGGGCCCCGGTGACACCCGGCGACGTCGGCAGCCCGAGCGTCGCGACGCCGGAGCCGGCCTGGGCGAGCAGCGCGTCGACGTGACCGTGGTAACACCCGGCGAACTTCACGATCTTCGACCGGCCGGTGAAACCCCTGGCCAGCCGGATCGCGCTCATCGTGGCCTCGGTGCCCGAGTTGACCAGGCGGACCCGCTCGACCGGCCCGACGCGGTTGATGATCTCCTCGGCCAGCTCGACCTCGCCGATCGTCGGCGTGCCGAACGAGAGCCCGGACGTCGCCGCCGTGCGCGCCGCCTCGACGACCTTCGGGTGCGCGTGGCCCAGGATCATCGGACCCCAGGAGGACACCAGGTCGACGTAGCGGTTGCCGTCGGCGTCCCACAGGTGCGGGCCCTCGCCGCGGACCATGAACCGGGGCGTGCCGCCCACCGAGTTGAAGGCCCGGACCGGCGAATTCACCCCGCCCGGGATGGCCGTCTTCGCGCGGTCGAACCATGCCTTGGACTGCTCGGTTCCAGTGCTCACGGGTCCAGTCTCCCAAACCCGCATAAGATGGCGGGCAGCCGCCCGGGAGGGGAACAGCCGGTGACCGAACGCGCCCCGCACCGCAACCAGTGGCTCATGCTGGCCGGCTTCCTGGGCGTCGTCGCCGTGGTGGCCGTGGTCGGCGGCCTGGCGGCGACGTCGGCGAGAGAGGTCTACGCGCGGCTCGAGCAGCCGTCGTGGGCGGCGCCCCCGGCCCTGTTCGGTCCGGTGTGGACGGTGCTGTACGTCACCATCGCGGTGGCCGGGTGGCTGTACTGGCGGACCGACGGCGAAACGCGCGGGTTCGCCGCCTACGGCATCGGCCTGCTGTTCAACCTGCTCTGGACGCCGCTGTTCTTCGAGAGCGGCGCGGCCAGGGTCGCGCTGGCCGACATCGTGCTGCTGGACGTCGTCGTGGTGGTGACGATCGTCCTGTTCGGCCGCCGGTCGAAGGCCGCCGCCGCGCTCCTGGTCCCCTACCTCGCCTGGATCCTGTACGCGACGGCGCTCAACACCGCGATCATCGTCCTCAACTAGCGCCCGGCCTCCTGGGTGATGGCCTGCGCGGTCACCGTCCCGTCGCTGCCCGCCTGGCCCTGGACGACGACCGTCGCGCCGGGCTTGAGGTCCGCAAGCTTGCCCTGCTGGGTGACCCCGACCGTGGTCGAGTCCGATGTGGACACCTTGACGTCGGTGCCCTGCGCGGTCTTGACGTACACCGTGGTGCCGTCGACGCGGTCGACCGTGCCGGTGGTGCCGCGGCCGCCGCGGAACCCGCCGCCCTGCTGGCCGGTGCCGGCCTGCTGGCCGGTGCCGCCCTGGCCCCGGGCCTGGGTGCCGCCCGCGGTGCCGCTCGGGCGGCTGGACGTCGAGGAGCCGAACGCCGCGTGCGTCCAGGCGCCGCCGCCGAACGCGATCGCCAGGACGACGAGCCCGGCCAGCACCAGCGTGGTGCGGGAGAACGGCTTCGCGGCGCGGCGCATCTCGGCGTTGAGGTCGCCCTCGACCGCCGGGCTGGCGACGATCTGTTCCGCGGTCGGCTCCACGGCGGGGAGGATCGCCGTCGGCTCGTCCCCCGGCGGGGTCGTCGTGTGGGTGGACATGCGAAGACTCCTTATTCGTGACGCAGCGCGTCGATGGGCCTCAGCTTGGCGGCCCGGTTCGCCGGGAAGCTGCCGAAGAACAGCCCGATCAGGGCCGACACCGCGAAGGCGAGCAGGATCGACGAGGGCACCACGACGGGTTTGATCCCGGAGATGGTGAACCGGCTGCCGACCAGCCCGATCGCGACGCCGAGCAGCCCGCCGAACAGGCTGAGCATGGTCGCCTCGGCGAGGAACTGGCCGAGGATGGCCGAGCGCGGGGCGCCGATGGCCTTGCGGATGCCGATTTCGCGGATCCGCTCGGTGACCGTGACGAGCATGATGTTGGTGACGCCGATCCCGCCGACCAGCAGCGAGATCGCCGCGACCGCGCCCAGCAGCACGGTGAACGTCTCGGTCGCGGACGTCCGCG
>NZ_MUMI01000299.1 GCF_002155975.1 Amycolatopsis kentuckyensis | reverse complement strand
GCGGCCGGTCTCGTCGGACACCGATCCGGTGCCGGCGATCCTCGAATACATCCCCTACCGCAAGCGGGACCTCACCGCGCCCCGCGACTCGATCCACCACCCCTACCTCGCCGGGTACGGGTACGCCTGCGTGCGCGTGGACATCCGCGGCACCGGCGAGTCCGAGGGTGTCCTGGCCGACGAGTACCTCGAACGCGAGCAGCTCGACGCCGAAGAGGTCCTCGAGTGGATCGCCGGCCGGCCCTGGTGCACCGGGGACACGGGGATGATGGGCATCTCCTGGGGCGCGTTCGCCGCGTTGCAGGTCGCGGCCCGGAAGCCGCCGAGCCTGCGTGCCATCGTGATCTCGTCGTTCACCGACGACCGCTTCGCCGACGACATGCACTACATGGGCGGCTGCCTGCTCTCGGACAACGTCGCCGAGTCCGGCACGATGTTCGCCTACGCCACGCTGCCGCCCGACCCGGCGGTCGTCGGCGAGCGCTGGCTCCAGATGTGGCGGGAGCGGCTGGAGAACTGCAGCCTGTGGATCGAGAACTGGCTCGGCCACCAGCGCCGCGACGACTACTGGCGGCACGCGTCGGTGTCGGAGAACTACAGTGACGTCCAGGTGCCGGTGCTGGCCTCCAGCGGCTGGGCCGACGGCTACTCCAACGCCGTCATCCGGCTGCTGGCCCACCTCGACGTCCCCCGCCGCGGGCTGATCGGCCCGTGGTCGCACAAGTACCCGCACCTCGGCGAGCCGGGCCCGGCGATCGGGTACCTCCAGGAGGTCGTGCAGTGGTGGGACCACTGGCTGCGCGGCGAGGAGAACGGGGCCATGGACGGGCCGATGCTGCGGACCTGGATGCAGGAGAGCGTGCCGCCGTCGACGTCCTACGAAGATCGGCCCGGCCGCTGGGTCGGGGAGGCCACCTGGCCGTCGCCGCACGTCGAGCCGCAGGAGCTGCCGCTGACCCGGCACCGCCTCGCGCGGCCGGGCGAGGACGTCGCCGACGAGGCCCTGGCCGTGTCGTCGCCGTTGTCGGTCGGGCAGTTCTCCGGCAAGTGGGCGTCCTACAGCGCCCCGCCGGACCTGCCCTACGACCAGCGCGAAGAGGACGGCGGGTCGCTGGTCTTCGACACCGACGTGCTCACCGAGCGCTGCGAGATCCTCGGCTCCCCGAAGGTGCGGCTGGAAGTCTCGGCCGACCAGCCGGTCGCGATGATCGCGGCGCGGCTCTCCGACGTCGCGCCGGACGGGCGGGCCACCCGCGTCACCTACGGGCTGCTCAACCTGACCCACCGCGACGGCCACGACGAGCCGGCCCCGATGGAGCCGGGGCAGCGGTGCGCGGTCGAGATCGAGCTGAACGCCGTGGCGCAGGCTTTCCCGGCCGGGCACCGGATCCGGCTTTCGCTGTCGACGTCGTACTGGCCGCTGGCCTGGCCGCCGCCGACGCCGGTGCTCCTGAGTGTCCACACCGGACACAGCGCGCTGGAGCTGCCGGTGCGCCCGGTCGCCGAACCGGACGAGCTGCCGGCCCGGCCCTTCGGCGAGCCCGAAGGCGCGCCGCCGATGTCGGTGACCGCGCTGACACCGGGGGAGCAGCGCTGGACCGTCTCGCGGGACCTCGTCGACTACCAGTCGGCGCTGGACATCGTGAAGGACGCGGGGACCGTCCGGTTCGACGACCTCGACCTGGAGGTCACCCGGGACGTCCGCGAGCGCTACAGCTGGGTCGCCGACGACTTCTGCTCGCCGGTGGCGGAAACCGCGTGGGACGTCACCTTCGCGCGCGGCGACTGGGTGGCGCGCAGCGAGACCCGCACCCGGGTTTCCTGCACCGACACCGAGTTCGTCATCGACGCGCAGCTCGACGGCTACGACGGGGCCCGCCGGATCGTCTCGCGGAACTGGCATCGGAGGATTCCCCGTGACCTCGTCTGAGTTTCGCGACCGCCACACCGGGTAAGCCGTTCGGGTGCGCATCGTGATCACCGGGGCGACCGGGAACGTCGGAACGGCACTGCTGCACGCGCTGGAGCCCGGCCACGACGTGGTCGGGCTCGCGCGGCGGCTGCCCGACACGACGGCCGAGCCGTACCGCCGGGCGGGCTGGCGGGCCGTCGACGTCGGCCTCCCCGGCGCGGAGGAGGAGCTGGCGGAGGTGTTCGCGGGAGCGGCCGCGGTCGTCCACCTGGCGTGGGCGATCTCGCCGGTGCGCGGCGACCCGCCGATGTGGCGCACCAACGACCACGGCACCCGGAACGTCCTCGCCGCCGCGGCGGCCGCC
>NZ_MUMI01000298.1 GCF_002155975.1 Amycolatopsis kentuckyensis | reverse complement strand
CCTCGTCGGCCGGCTGCCCGTGGAATCGTTCGCGCGGCTGGTGCACGAACTGCCCCGGCCGTGGACGAAGGAGCTCGGCACCGCGCTGCTCGACTGGATCGCCCGCCAGGACGACCACCGGCTGGTCTCGCACGCCGCCGTCGTGATCGCGCGGGCCGTCCCGCCGCCGTGCCTGCGCCACCCGCTGGCCACCACGCGCCTGACCATGGACGCCGGGCCGTGGCGCCGGGCGCTCACCGAAACGCTGAACTTCCGCCGCGAAATGTACGAGGAGCTCGCATGACCGCCCCCACCGTCCTCCGGCCGCACGCCGAACAGGACCACGCCGCCGAGCTGGCCGCACTGGCCGCCGCCGACGAGAAGGCCAAGCCGCCCAACTGGAACCTCTCGCCCTGGGCCGTGGTCGAGTACCTGCTCGGCGGCACCCTGCCGGACGGCACCGTCATCACCCCGAAGTACGTCGGCCCGCGGCGGCTGATCGAGGTCGCCGTCGCCACCCTCGCCACCGACCGCGCGCTGCTGCTGCTCGGCGTCCCCGGCACGGCGAAGACGTGGGTGTCCGAGCATCTCTCCGCCGCCATCAGCGGGGATTCGACGCTGCTGGTGCAGGGCACCGCGGGCACGTCCGAGGAGTCGATCCGCTACGGCTGGAACTACGCCCGGCTGATCGCCGAGGGCCCGAGCGCCGCCGCGCTCGTCGAAAGCCCGCTCGTGCACGCGATGCGGGACGGCAAGCTCGCCCGGCTGGAGGAGCTGACGCGCATCCCCGCGGACGTCCAGGACTCGCTGATCACCATCCTCTCCGAGAAGACCCTCCCGATCCCGGAGCTGGGCACCGAGATCCAGGCCCGGCCGGGCTTCAACCTGATCGCGACGGCGAACAACCGCGACAAGGGGGTCAACGAGCTGTCGAGCGCGCTGCGGCGACGGTTCAACACGGTCGTGCTGCCGCTGCCGGACAGCGCCGAGGCCGAGGTCGAGATCGTCAGCCGGCGGGTCGCCGAGCTGGGCACCTCCCTGCAGCTGCCCGCGGAAGCCGCCGAGCTGGCCGAGATCCGCCGCGTGGTCACGGTGTTCCGCGAGCTGCGCTCGGGCCGCACCGAAGACGGCCGCACGGCGGTGAAGTCCCCGTCCGGCACGCTCTCGACCGCGGAGGCGATCAGCGTGCTCACCGGCGGGCTCGCCCTGGCCGTCCACTTCGGCGACGGCGTGCTGCGCCCGCACGACATCGCGGCGGGCATCCACGGCGCCGTGGTCAAGGACCCGGTGGCCGACCGCGCGATCTGGATCGAATACCTGGAGACCGTGGTCCGCGAACGTGACGGCTGGGCCGACTTCTACCGGGCCGGGCAGGAGCTCTCTTGACCTCGACCCACCTGCTCGGCATCCGCCACCACGGCCCGGGATCCGCCCGGGCCGTGGCGGCGGAT
>NZ_MUMI01000297.1:3256-12960 GCF_002155975.1 Amycolatopsis kentuckyensis | reverse complement strand
GGTCGATCAAGCCGCCCCAGCGTGCGGGGTGTTCCAAGCCGATCACGCGGCCCAGGCCCCAGATCTGTGCCTGTGCGGGCGAGGGCGAGTCCGTCGCCACCGCGCCCGAGGTCAGCAGCCACAGCGGTGCCTCGATTCCCGCGTCGCCGAGGGCTTGGGCCAGTACCAGTGTCCCCGCCACGCCGGATGGCAGCTCGGGGAACTGCGGGTGCGGCCGCTCGTCGAAGCCCAGCAACGACACCACGCCCGCCACCGGCCCGGCCTCGCGCAGCCGCGCGGCCAAGCTCTCGCGGTCGCCGGTCACCGGCACGATCTCGGCGTCCAGGAAGTCCACAAGAGACGATTCCTGGCCGGGGGCGACCACGGCGAGCCAGCGTCCGGACGGCGCCCCCACCGGCTCCGGTGCCGGGCGCCAGCGGATGTCGTACCGCCAGGAGTCCACCGTGGACCTGTCACGAGCCGTCCGGCGCCAGTCGCTCAAGGCGGGCAGCAGCTCGCTGAGCGGAGCCTCGGGATCGACGCCGAGCGTTTCCGCGAGGGATCCGCTGTCGACCGCCTCCCAGAATCCCGGATCCGCCACCGCCGGGGCCGGAGCCTCGGGCTTCAGCCAGTAGTGCCGCTGCTGGAACGCGTAAGTGGGCAGATCGACCCGCGCGGCTCCGGCGAAGTACGGCGTCCAGTCGACCTTCACGCCGTTCACGTGCGCTTCCGCCATCGACAGCGCGAAGCGCTCCAGACCGCCTTCGCCGCGGCGCAAGGAACCGAGGGTGACGATTCCTTCCACGGTCTGCCCGATCGGCATCACCAGCACCGGATGCGGAGACGCCTCCACGAACGTCCGGTATCCCTGATCCGCCAGAGCACGAACGGCTTCCTCGAGCCGCACCGGCTCCCGCAGGTTGGTGTACCAGTACTCGGCGTCGAGGGCGGTGCCGTCGATCCATTCCCCGGTCACGGTCGAGAAGAACCCGATATCGGCCGCGCGCGGGGCGATCGGCTCGAGGACCTCCAGGAGTTCGTCGCGCAACTGCTCCACCTGGACCGAGTGCGACGCGTAGTCCACCGGAATCCGGCGCGTCCGCACCTCGCACGCCGCCATGAACTCGTCGAGTGCGCCGGGCTCGCCCGAAACGACCGTTGCGGACGGGCCGTTCACCGCGGCGATACCGATCCGGTCACCCCACGGCGCCACGAGGGACGCCGTCCGCTCGCGCGACGCGGCCACGGAGACCATCCCGCCTGCGCCCGACAAAGCCAGGATGGCCTTGCTGCGCAGGGCGACAACGCGGGCACCGTCCTCAAGGGACAACGCACCGGACACCACCGCCGCGGCGATCTCGCCCTGGGAGTGGCCGATCACCGCGTCCGGACGCACGCCGTGGGCGGCCCACAGCTCGGCCAGGGACACCATCATCGCGAACAGCGCCGGCTGCACGACGTCGACGCGGTCCGGTTCGGCCGAGTCGAGCAGCGAGAAGCCGGTGTACGGTTCGAGTGCCCGCGAACACTCGGTGTACCGAGCGGCGAAAACCGGTGAAGTGGCCAGGAGTTCCGCCGCCATCCCGGTCCACTGTGCCCCCTGCCCGGGGAAGACCATCGCGACCTTGCCGCTCCCGGCCACCCCCGAAACGACGTGGGGCGCGGGCGTTCCGTCGGCCAGGGCACGCACCCCGGAACGGAGACGCTCCCGGTCCGCTCCGACGACGACGGCGCGGTGCGCGAAGGCCGATCGGGTCGTCGCCAGCGAAAACGCGACGTCACCAGGTGAAGCGTCCACAAGAGACAGTCGAGCGGCCTGCGAGCGCAGGGCTTCCGCGGACTTGGCCGACAGCACCCACGGCACCAAACCGGAGGAACCGCCCGCGGAAGAGGGCGCCGACGCGGCCTCCTCCAGGATGACGTGCGCGTTGGTGCCCGAGATGCCGAACGAGGACACCGCACCCCGCCGCGGCCGGTCGGCGGTCCACTCCCGGCCCTCCTGGAGCAGCTCTACCGCACCCGCGGTCCAGTCGATCTTCGTCGACGGTGTCCCGGCGTGCAGGGTCGGCGGCATCCGGCGGTTCCGCAGGGCCAGCACGAGCTTGATCACGCCGCTGACGCCCGCCGCGGCCTGCGTGTGCCCGATGTTCGACTTCACCGAACCCAGCCACAGCGGCGCCGGCCGGTCCTGGCCGTACGTCGCCAGCAATGCCTGCGCCTCGATCGGGTCGCCCAGCGCCGTGCCGGTTCCGTGCGCCTCGACCAGGTCGACGTCCACAGTGGACAAGCGGGCGTCGGCCAGGGCGTCCCGGATCACGCGCTGCTGGGACGGGCCGTTCGGCGCCGAGAGCCCACTGCTCGCGCCGTCCTGGTTCACCGCCGACCCGCGGACCACCGCCAGCACCGGGTGGCCGAGGCGCTGCGCGTCGGCCAGCCGCTCGACCAGCAGCATGCCCACGCCCTCGCCCCAGCCGGTGCCGTCGGCACCGTCGGCGAACGCCTTGCAGCGGCCGTTTCCGGACAGCCCGCCCTGGCGGCTCATCTCGGTGAACATGTCCGGGTTGACCATCACCGCCGCGCCGCCCGCCAGCGCCAGATCGGACTCCCCGCGCCGCAGCGACTGCACCGCCAGGTGCAGCGCCACCAGCGACGACGAACAGGCCGTGTCGACGGTGACCGACGGACCTTCCAGGCCGAGGGTGTAGGAGATCCGGCCGGACAGGACGCTGGTGGCGGTGCCGGTCATCAGGTGCCCGGCAACCGACTCGGCCTCCTCCCCCGCGCCGGTCCCGTAGCCCTGGGACGCCGCGCCGACGAACACCGCCGAACGGCTGCCGCGCAGCGTCTCCGGCACGATCCCGGCGCGTTCGAGGGCTTCCCACGACGTCTCCAGCAGCAGCCGTTGCTGTGGGTCCATGGCCAGCGCTTCGCGGGGCGAGATGCCGAAGAAGCCCGCGTCGAACTGGCCCGCGTCGTGCACGAAGCCGCCTTCGGCGACGAAACCCGCGTCGTGGGCGTCCGGCCAGCCGCGGTCGGCGGGGAACCCGGACATCCCGTCGCCACCGGAGTCCACGAGCCGCCACAGGTCCTCGGGCGAGCGGACGCCGCCGGGAAAGCGGCAGGCCATTCCGACGATCGCGACCGGGGCGGACCCGGCGTCCTCGACCTCCTGGACGCGCTTGCGGGCGCGCCGGAGGTCCGCGGTCACCTTCTTCAGGTACTCCCGGAGCTTCGCGTCGTTGTCCATCAGGCCCCATCCCGTCGCGTGCCGTCCATTCAGGACAGTCCGAGTTCGTTGTCGATCAGGTCGAAGATTTCGTCGTCGCTCGCGGAGTCGAGTTCGGTGTCGCCACCGGAGTCCTCGGAAACGTCCCGGCGGCGCGCGAGCAACGTCTCCAGCCGCGCGGTGACCCGGCGGCTGTCCCCGGCCTGTTCCAGCAGCCGCTCGAGCTCCGCCAGCACCGCGGCCTCCGTGTCGACGGCGGCGTCGTCAGGTGTGAGCCCGGCCAGCAGGTGCGCGGCCAGGTCGGCGGGCGACGGGTGGTCGAAGATCAGCGTGGCCGGCAGCCGCAGCCCGCTCTCGGCGGTGAGCCGGTTGCGCAGCTCCACCGCGGTCAGCGAATCGAAGCCCAGGTCGAGGAAGCCGCGGCCGCCTTCGACGTCGGCGGCCGAGCCGTGGCCCAGCACCGTGGCGACGTGCCCGCGCACGACGTCGAGCAGGAATTCGCCGCGCTCGGCCTCGGGCACGCCCGCCAGCCGCTCGGCCAGCGAAGGGCCTTCGCCCGCCGTAACCGCCACAGCCGCCGAAGCGGCCCGGCGGGCCGGCGCCCGCACCAGCGACGCGAACAGCGGCGGCAGCTCGGACTGCGCGGCCAGCGCGGCCTGGTCGAGTTGCAGCGGCAGCAGCGCCGGTTCCGGCCGGGCGGCCGCGACGTCGAACAGGTCCAGCCCGCGTTCGGCGGTGAACGGGACGAAGGCGGACCGCGCCAGTTTCGCGAGGTCGGCTTCGCGGAGCATGCCGTCGGTGGCCCACGGCCCCCAGCCCAGCGAGCCGGCCGGGAGTCCCCGGGCCGCGCGGTGCTGCGCCAGCGCGTCGAGGAAGGCGTTCGCCGCGGCGTAGTTGCCCTGGCCGGGACTGCCCAGCGTGGCCGCCGCCGAGGAGAACGACACGAACGCCGAGAGACCGAGGTCCCGGGTGAGCTCGTGCAGGTTCAGGGCCGCGTCGACCTTCGGCCGCAGCACCGCGTTCAGCCGCTCGGGCGTCAGGGCCGCGACGACGCCGTCGTCGAGGACACCGGCCGCGTGCACCACGCCGGTGAGCGCCGGGATCGCGGCGAGCACGGCGGCCAGCTCCCGGCGGTCGGCGGCGTCGGCGGCCACGATCCGGACGGCCGCGCCGAGCTCCCGCAGTCCCTCGGCCAGCTCGGCCGCGCCGGGGGCGGCCGGCCCGCGCCGGCTCAGCAGCACCAGATCGCGGACGCCGTGCCCGGTGACCAGCCGCCGGGCGACCAGGCCGCCCAGCGCACCGGTGCCGCCGGTGATCAGCACCGTGCCGTCGCCGAAGGACGGCGGCATGGTCAGCACGACCTTGCCGACGTGCTTGGCCTGGCTGACGAACCGGAACGCCTCGGGCGCACGCCGCACGTCCCAGGTCCGCACCGGCAGCGGGGTCAGCGCGCCCGCCTCGAACAGCGCGAGGACCTCGGTGAACAGCTCCCTGATGCGGTCCGGCCCCGCTTCGACCAGGTCGAACGCCTGGTACCGGACGCCCGGGTGGGCGGCGGCGACGGCGCCGGTGTCGCGCACGTCGGCCTTGCCCATTTCGAGGAACCGCCCGCCGCGCGGCATCAGCGCGAAGGAGGCGTCGACGAACTCGTGGGTCAGCGCGTTGAGCACGACGTCGACCCCCCGGCCGCCACTGGCCTCGCGGAACAGTTCCGCGAACCCGGTCGTGCGCGACGAAGCCAGGTGCGCGTCGTCGAGCCCGGAGGCGCGCAAAACATCCCACTTGCCGGGGCTCGCGGTGGCGTAGACCTCGGCGCCGAGGTGGCGGGCCAGCTGGATGGCGGCCATGCCGACGCCCCCGGCGCCCGCGTGCACCAGCACGGACTCCCCGGCCCGCAGCCCGGCCAGATCGACCAGGCCGTAGTAGGCGGTGAGGAAGACGATGGGGACCGACGCCGCTTCGCTGAACGACCAGCCGTCGGGAATCTTCGCCAGCATCCGCTGGTCGGCGACCGAACGCGGGCCGAAGGAGCCGGGGAAGAAGCCCATCACCTTGTCGCCGGGGGCCAGCCCGGTGACGCCTTCGCCGCATTCGAGGACGACGCCGGCGCCTTCGATGCCCATGAGCGGCTCGCCCGGGTACATGCCGAGGCCGATGAGGACGTCGCGGAAGTTCATCCCGGCGGCGCGGATGGCCACCCGGACCGTGCCCGGTTCGAGGGTCTCCGGCAGCGGGTTCGGGACGAGCGCGAGGTTCTGCAGGGTGCCGCGGCCGGTGCTGTCGAGCCGCCAGTCGCCCTCGGCGGGCGGCTGGAGCAGGGTGCCGGAGCCGGCGCGCACGAGCCGGGCGGCCAGCGCGCGGCCGTCCCGCAGCGCGAGCTGCGGTTCCCCGGAGGCGACCGCGCCGAGCAGCGCCGCCGACCGCGGGTCTTCGTCGTCGAGGTCGACCAGGACCAGCCGGCCGGGGTTCTCGAACTGCGCCGACCGCAGCAGGCCCCACACCGGGGCGGCGGTGAGGTCGGGGACGCGGTCGCCGTCGGCCGCGCCGACCGCGCCGCGGGTCACCAGGACCAGCCGGGCGGTGGTGAACCGCTCGTCGGCCAGCCATTCCCGGACCAGCTCGAGGGCGAAGGCGGCCCGTTCGCGCGGCTGGGCCGAGTGGCGGATCGCGGAGAACACGTACTGCGGTTCTTCGCCGCTCTCTTCGGTACGGCGGCTCAGTTCCGCAAGGTCCACCCAGGACTCGACGGTGCCCGCGGAGGCGAGCCCGGCCGCCAGGCCGAGCGGGTCCGGGCCGATGACCGCGTACCTGCCACCCGAAGTCTCCGGTACGGGAATCGGCGTCCACTCGACCTGGAACAGCGCATCGCCGCCCTCCGGGCCACGCAGCCGGTCGGCCGAGACCGGACGCAGCACGAGCGCGTCCACCGAGGCGACCGGGGCGCCGCTCGGGTCGGCGACGTCGACGGCCACCGCGTCCCCGGCGCCCGGCCGCAGGCGGACCCGCAGCGCGGTGGCACCGGTGGCGTGCAGGGTGACGCCGGTCCAGGCGAACGGCAACCGCGGGCCGGTCCCGCCGTCGCGCAGGCCCAGCGCGTGCAGTGTGGCGTCCAGGAGGGCCGGGTGCAGCCCGAACGCACCCGCCTGCTGCTCCGGCAGCGCGACCTCGGCGTAGATCTCCTCGCCGAGGCGCCAGGCCGCGCGCAGGCCGCGGAAGGCCGGGCCGTAGCCGAACCCGGACGCCGCGAGGGTGTCGTAGAAGCCGGTCACGTCGACGGGTTCCGCTCCGGCGGGCGGCCACTCGGCCAGCGTGGCCGGTGGCGCCTGGGCCGCCGGCGCGAGGACGCCCGCGGCGTGCGCGGTCCAGTCGACGCGGCCCTCCGGTCGCGAGTGGATGGTCAGCTCGCGACGGCCGTCGTCGTCCGGGCCGCCGACCGACACCTGGATCGCGACGGCGTCCCGCTCGCGCAGCACGAGCGGCGCGGCGAGGGTCAGTTCCGCCACCACCGGGCAGCCGGCCTGGTCACCGGCCCGGATCGCCAGCTCCACGAACGCGGTGCCGGGCAGCAGCACGGTCCCGAGTACGGCGTGGTCGGCGAGCCACGGCTGCGTCGCGAGGGACAGCCGTCCGGTGAGGACGACCCCGTCGCCGCCGGCCAGCGGCAGCGTGGCGGCCAGCAGCGGGTGCGCCGCGTCGGTGAGCCCGGCCGCGCCGACGTCCCCGGCCCCGGCGGACACCTCGGGCCAGTAGCGGCGGTGCTGGAAGGCGTACGTCGGCAGCGGCACGCGGCGGGCGCCGGTGAACGCCGCCGCGAGGTCGACCGGGACGCCGCGGACCCACAGGCCGGCCAGCGCGATGGCGAACGTGCGTTCCTCGGGCCGGTCGCGGCGCAGCAGCGGCACGGTCACGACGTCCTCGCCGAGGCAGTCGGCGGCCATGGCGCTGAGCACCGCGTCCGGCCCGGCCTCGAGGAACGTCCGGACGCCCTGGCCGGCCAGGGTGGCGACGGCGTCGGCGAACCGGACCGACGCCCGCACCTGCCGCACCCAGTAGTCCGGTGTGGACAGTTCGGGGCCGGCGAGCCGCCCGGTCACCGTGGACACCACGGCCCGGTCGGCCGGGTGGTAGGTCAGCCGCCGCGCGACCGCGGCGAAGTCGTCGAGCATCGCGTCCACCCGCGGGGAGTGGAACGCGTGGCTCACCTTGAGCCGCTTGGTCCGCACGCCCGCCGCGGCGAACCCGGCGGCCAGCTCCAGCACGACGTCTTCGTCACCGGAGACGACGACCGAGCCGGGCCCGTTGACCGCCGCGATGCCGGCCCGGCCGCCGGTCTTGGCCACCTCGGCGGCCACGGCTTCCTCGCCCGCGCGCAGCGAAACCATCGCCCCGCCCTCCGGCAGGGCTTCCATCAGACGGCCGCGGGCGGCGACCAGCTCGGCGGCGTCGGCCAGCGGAAGAACCCCGGCGACGTGCGCCGCGACCAGCTCGCCGATCGAGTGGCCGGCGAGGTGGTCCGGCCGCACGCCCCAGCTCTCGGCCAGCCGGAACAGGGCCAGCTCGACGGCGAACAGCGCCGGCTGGGTGTAGGCGGTCCGGTCCAGCAGCGCGGCCTTCCCGGTGCCCGGTTCGGCGAAGACGAGGTCGCGCAGGGAGTGTTCCAGGTGCGGGTCGAGGTGGGCGCAGGCTTCGTCGAACGCGTCGGCGTAGCCGGCGAAGCGGTGGTAGAGCTCCCGGCCCATCCCAGCACGCTGGGCGCCCTGCCCGGTGAACAGCACGGCCAGCGGTCCGGTGGCGGCCTCGCCTTGGACGACCTCGGGCGCGGGGGTGCCACCGGCGAGCGCCGCCAGTCCCGCCCGGAAGTCCTCGGCCGTCGTCCCGAGCACGACGGCCCGGTGGTCCAGGGCGGCCCGGCCGGTGGCGAGGGAGAACCCGACGTCGACCGGCGAACCGTCCACTTCGGACAACTGCTCGGCCTGGGCGCGCAGCGCTGCGACGGACCGGCCCGAGATCGGCCACGGCACCAACCCCGTGCCGTCGTGCGCGGCCGCGACCGGAGCGGGTTCGGCCTGTTCGATGATGGCGTGCGCGTTGGTCCCGGAGATGCCGAAGGAGGAGATCCCGGCCCGGCGTGGCCGGTCGGCCGGCCATTCGCGAGCCTCGGTCAGCAGCTCGACCGCACCCGCCGACCAGTCCACGTGGGACGTCGGCGCGTCGACGTGCAGGGACTTCGGCAGCACGCCGTGGCGCATGGCCATGACCATCTTGATGATCCCGGCGGCTCCGGCGGCGGCCTGCGTGTGGCCGATGTTCGACTTCACCGAACCGAGCCACAGCGGTGTCCCGCGGTCCTGGCCGTAGGTCGCCAGTACCGCCTGCGCCTCGATCGGGTCGCCCAGGGTCGTCCCGGTGCCGTGCGCCTCGACGACGTCCACATCGGACGGCTCGAGTCCGGCGTTCGCCAGTGCCGCGCGGATCACCCGCTGCTGTGAAGGACCGTTCGGGGCGGTCAGGCCGTTCGACGCGCCGTCGGAGTTGACCGCCGAACCGCGGACGAGCGCCAGGACTTCGTGGCCGTTGCGCCGCGCGTCCGACAGCCGTTCCAGCAGCAGCAGGCCCGCGCCCTCGGCCCAGCCGGTGCCGTCGGCCGCCTCGGCGAACGGCTTGCACCGGCCGTCGGGTGCCAGCCCGCGCTGCCTGCTGAACTCGACGAACGCGCCCGGGGTCGACATGACGGTGACCCCGCCGGCGACGGCCATCGTGGACTCGCCCTGGCGCAGCGACTGGCAGGCCAGGTGCAGCGCGACCAGCGACGACGAACACGCGGTGTCGACCGCGACCGACGGCCCTTCCAGCCCGAAAGTGTAGGAGACGCGCCCGGCGATGACGCTGGTGGTGTTCCCGGTCAGCAGGTGGCCTTCGACACCGGAGGACGCGCCGAGCAGGGTGACGTAGTCCTGGCCGTTGGTGCCGGCGAACACCCCGGTCTTCGTGCCACGCAGCGCGTGCGGGTCGATGCCCGCGCGCTCGAACAGCTCCCACGACGTCTCCAGCAGCAGCCGCTGCTGCGGGTCCATCGCGAGGGCTTCGCGGGGCGAGATGCCGAAGAACCCGGCGTCGAACTCGCCCACGCCGTCGAGGAAGCCGCCCTCGCGGGCGTAGCTGCGGCCGCTCTTGCCCGGGTCCGGGTCGTAGAGGGCGCCGACGTCCCAGCCGCGGTCGGCGGGGAACGCGGCGATGCCGTCACCGCCTGCGCCGACCAGGCGCCAGAGGTCTTCCGGCGAGCGGACCCCACCCGGGTAGCGGCAGCTCATCGCGACGATCGCGATCGGGTCGTCGTCGACGGCGGCCACCGCCGCGGGCCGGTCCGGGGTTTCGCCGCCGAAGATCTCCGCCAGCAGGCGATCGGTCAGGTCCGCCGGGGTCGGGTGGTCGAACACGAGCGTCGAAGGCAGCGCCAGCCCGGTTTCGGCGGCCAGCCCGTTGCGCAGCTCGACGGCGG
>NZ_MUMI01000297.1:0-3245 GCF_002155975.1 Amycolatopsis kentuckyensis | reverse complement strand
CGGCCTGCAGCAGCGCCCGCATCCCCAGATCCGGGTCGAGCGGGCGGAGGCCGCGGCGGCGAAGCAGCTCTTCGCCTTCTTCGGACGCGCCCATGCCGGCACCCGCCCACGGGCCCCAGGCGATCGACGTCCCGGCGCGCCCGGCGGCGCGACGGCGTTCGGCCAGGGCGTCGAGGTGCGCGTTCGCCGCCGCGTAGGCACCCTGGTGACCGCTGCCCCAGACCCCGGCGATCGACGAGAAGAGCACGAACGCCCGGAGATCGCCGAGGAGTTCGTCGAGGTGGGTGGCCCCGGCCACCTTGGCGCCGACCACCTCCGCGAAGTCCGTTGTGGACGATTCGGCGATCGGCGTGAAGCGGCCGTACCCCGCGGCGTGGAAGACCGCGGTCACTTCCCGTCCACTCAGGACTTGGGCCAGTGCCGTGCGGTCGGCGACGTCGCAGGCCACGATCTCCGGCTCGGCGCCGAGCTCGTGCAGGTGCGTCGCGAGTTCGTCCGCGCCGGGGGCGTCCGGGCCGCGACGGCTCAGCAGCAGCAGGTGCCGGACACCGCGGGCGGCCAGTGCCCGGGCGAGCGCGCTGCCCAGTGCCCCGGTGCCGCCGGTGATCAGGACGGTTCCGTCGGGCTGCCAGGTGCCGGGGGCGGCGGCCGCCGGGGCGCGGACGAGCCGGGGCACGAACGCGCCGGACGCCCGCAGGGCCACCTGGTCTTCGCCGGTGCCCGCGGCCAGGAGGGCGGCGAGCCGGTCGTGGCCGCGGTCGTCGAGGGTGGCCGGGAGGTCCAGGAGCCCGGTTTCGCGACCGGTGAGTTCGAGGGCGGCGACCCGGCCGAGGCCCCAGACCTGCGCGAGCGCCGGATCGGGCGCGGTGTCGGACCGGCCGGTGCGCACGGCTCCGGTGGTGCCGAGCCAGAGCGGACCGGGCAGGTCGGCCTGCAGCACGGTGAGGGCTTCGGCCAGGTTCGCCGGGAAGGCGAGCGCCCCGGCGATGTCTTGCTCGTCGCCCAGGTTCGCCGGGACGGCGAGCGCCCCCGCGATGTCTTGCCCTTCACCCAGGTTCGCCGGGAAAGCGAGCGCCCCCGCGATGTCTTTTGCTTGCCCCAGGTGATCAAGGGGCACGGTGCGGACCTCCGCGCCCCGCTCGGCCAGGCTTTCCGCGATCCCCGCGGGTGCGGTGCCGATGAGCAGCCAGGTGCCGGAGAGCCGTCCCGCCGCGATCGGGTGCGGCCGCCAGGCGACGCGGTAGCGCCACGATTCGAGGGTGCTCGCCTCGCGGTGGCGAGTGCGCCAGGCCCGGAGTGCGGGCCGGACAGCGTCGGCGAGGTCTTCGTCGACGGCCAGGTCGCGGGCCAGGTCGCCGCGCTCGACGGCGGCCCAGAACTCGGCGTCGGCGGTGTCGGTGGCCGACTGCGGGCGGGCGGGTTCGAGCCAGTACCGCCGGTGCTCGAAGGGGTACGTCGGCAGCGCGACGGGCCGCCCGGCCGAACCGGCGTACAGGCTCTCCCAGTCGAGGTCGACACCGGAGACGTGCAGGCGGGCCAGCGCGGTGAAGAAGGTGCGTTCCTCGTCGCGGTCGCGGCGGAGGGCCGGGATCGCGGTACCCGGCACCATCGAGCTGAGGACGCCGTCCGGCCCCAGCTCCAGGAAGACGCCGACACCCGCGGTCTCCAACGTCGTGATGCCGTCGGCGAACCGGACCGCCTCGCGCGCGTGGCGGACCCAGTAGTCGGCCGTGAACGGCTCGGCGAGAGCACCGCTCACATTCGAGAGCACCGGTATCTCCGCCGGGTGGTACCGGAGTTGTTCGGCCACCGCGCGGAACTCCGCCAGCATCGGGTCCATCAGCGGGGAGTGGAACGCGTGGCTCACGGTCAGCCGCTTGGTCTTGGGGAACCGGGCCGCGATTTCCAGCACCGCGGCCTCCTCGCCCGAGATCACCACCGACTCGGGCCCGTTCACCGCCGCGATCGAAACGCGTTCGTCGAGGGGAATGCGGGCCTCGGGCGCGGCGATCGACACCATCGCGCCGCCCGCGGGCAGCGCCTGCATCAGGGACGCGCGGGCGGAGACCAGCCGGCAGGCGTCCTCGAGGGACAGCACCCCGGCCACGTGCGCCGCCGAGATCTCGCCGATCGAATGCCCGGCCACGAAGTCCGGGCGGACGCCGAACGACTCGGCCAGCCGGAACAGCGCCACTTCGACCGCGAACAACGCGGGCTGGGTGAACTCGGTCCGGTCCAGCAGCTCGGCGTCCTCGAAAGCCTCGCGTAGCTCCGGGCCGAAGTGCGCGAGGACCGCATCGAAAGCCTCGGCGTACACCGGGAATCGATCGTAGAGCCCTCGGCCCATCCCGGCCCGCTGGGCGCCCTGGCCGGTGAACAGCACCGCCAGCAGGGCGTCGCGGTCGGCCGTGCCGGTGACCACGGCGGCGTCGGTGCCACCGTCGGCGAGGACGCCCAGTGCCCGGTCGACCTCGTCGCCGCTCGCGACGAGGACCGCTCGGTGATCGTGCGTGGCGCGCGTGAACGCCAGGGAGTACGCCAGGTCCTGCGGCGCCGCGTCCGTGCCCCGGAGCCGGCCGGCTTGAGCGCGCAACGCCGCGGCGCTCCGGGCCGACAGCGGGACGAGCGGCGGCGTCGCGTCCGGTCCTGCCTGCGGGACCGCGACCGGTTCGGCCTGTTCGAGGACCACGTGCGCGTTGGTTCCGCTCACCCCGAACGCCGAGACGGCGGCGCGACGCGGGCCGTCGGAGGCCCACTCGCGTTCCTCGGTGAGCAGTTCCACCGCGCCCGCGGACCAGTCCACTTGGGACGACGGCGTGTCGACGTGCAGCGTGCGCGGCAGGACGCCGTGCCGCATAGCGAGTACCATCTTGAGCACGCCGGCCACGCCCGACGCCGACTGTGTGTGGCCGATGTTCGACTTCAGCGAGCCGAGCCACAGGGGCCGGTCGCGGTCCTGCCCGTAGGTCGCCAGCAGCGCCTGCGCTTCGATCGGGTCGCCGAGCCGGGTTCCGGTGCCGTGCGCCTCGACGGCGTCCACATCGGACGGTCGCAGGCCGGCGTTCGCCAGCGCGGCCCGGATCACCCGTTGCTGCGAGGGACCGTTCGGCGCGCTGAGGCCGTTGGAGGCGCCGTCCTGGTTCACGGCCGAGCCGCGGACCACGGCGAGGACCTCGTGGCCGTGGCGCCGGGCGTCCGACAGCTTCTCCAGCAGCACCAGGCCGACGCCTTCGCCCCAGCCGGTG
>NZ_MUMI01000296.1 GCF_002155975.1 Amycolatopsis kentuckyensis | reverse complement strand
GCCGTCGGAGTTGACCGCCGAACCGCGGACCACGGCCAGGACCCGGTGGCCGTGGCGCTGCGCGTCCGACAGCCGTTCCAGCAGCAGCAGACCGGCGCCTTCGCCCCAGGCCGTGCCGTCCGCCGCCTCGGCGAAGGCCTTGCAGCGGCCGTCGGCGGCGAGGCCGCGCTGGCGGCTGAACTCGACGAACGTCCCCGGCGTGGCCATCACCGTGACCCCGCCGGCCAGGGCCATCGTGCACTCGCCGAGCCGCAGCGACTGGACCGCCAGGTGCAGCGCGACCAGCGACGACGAACACGCCGTGTCCACGGAGACGGCCGGGCCCTCCAGCCCGAAGGTGTAGGCCAGCCGTCCCGAGGCGACGCTCGCCGCGTTGCCCGTGGCCAGGTGGCCCTCGAGGACGTCGGCCGAGCCGAGGAGCAGGGTCGTGTAGTCGTGGCTGTTCGTGCCGGCGAACACACCGGTCCGACTGCCCCGCAGGGTCGCCGGGTCGAGGCCCGCGCGCTCGAAGGCCTCCCACGCGAGCTCCAGCAGGAGCCGTTGCTGCGGGTCCATCGCGAGGGCCTCGCGCGGCGAGATGCCGAAGAACCCGGCGTCGAACGCGCCCGCCGCGTCGAGGAACGCGCCCTCGGTCACCGTCACCGAGCCGAGCCGCGCGGGGTCGGCGTCGTACAGGTTCTCCAGGTCCCAGCCGCGGTCGGCCGGGAAGCCCGTGACCGCGTCCGCGCCCTCGGACACCAGGCGCCACAGGTCTTCCGGCGAGCCGACGCCACCGGCGTACCGGCAGCTCATCGCGACGATGGCGATCGGCTCGTCGGCGGCCGCGGACACCGTCGTGGCGGCTTCGGTGACGGCATCCCCCAGGACGCCGTCCCGCAGGTGCCCGGCGAGCGCGGCCGGGGTCGGCCAGTCGTAGACGAGCGTCGAGGGCAGCGCGAGGCCGGTTTCGGCGCGCAGGGCGTCGCGCAGCTCGATCGCGGTCAGGGAGTCGAAGCCGATCTCCTGGAACGCCCGATCCGGGGCGACGGCGGCCGCGCTGGGGTGGCCGAGCACCGCGGCGGCCTGGTCGCGGACCAGCTGCAGCAGCACTTCACCAGCGCCGGCCGGGGACAGCCCCCGCAGCCGGGCGACGAGACCGCCGGGTTCGGCCACCGGTTCGTCGAGGACGGCTTCGGGGATCGTGGTCAGCAGCGGGCTCGGCCGCCGGGAGGTGAAGGCGGCGGTGAACCGGGGCCAGTCGACGTCGGCGACGGTGACGTTCGTGTCGCCGCCCGCGGCCCGCAGCAGGGCCAAGACGGCCGCCCCCGGCTCCAGCGCGCGGAGACCGCGGCGCAGCAGGTAGTCCTCGGCGTCGTTGTCGGCGGCCATCCCGCCGTCGGCCCACGGGCCCCAGGCCACCGCGGTGGCGGCCAGCCCACGGGCGCGGCGGGCTTCGGCGAGCGCGTCGAGGTAGGCGTTCGCGGCGCCGTAAACGCCCTGCTGACCACTGCCCCAGACGCCGGCGATCGAGGAGAAGAGGACGAAGGCGTCGAGGTCGGTGTCGGCGAGGAGCTCGTCGAGGTGGCGGGCGCCGGTGGCCTTGGCCGCCCATTGCTCCGTGAAGCCGTCCACTTCGGACAAGGGGGCGGACCGGACGACGCCGGCCGTGTGCACGACGGCGGTGAGCCCGGGGCTGACCCGGTCGAGGAGGTCGGCCACGAAGTCCCGGTCCGCGACGTCACCGGCGGCGAACGTCACCCGGGCGCCCAGCTCGGCGAGTTCCGCGCCCAGTTCGGTGGCGCCCGGCGCGTCGGCGCCCCGGCGCGAGACGAGCACCAGGTGGTCGGCGCCTTCGCGGGCGAGCCGGCGGGCGACCTGGGCGCCCAGCGCACCGGTGCCGCCGGTGACGAGCACCGTGCCG
>NZ_MUMI01000295.1 GCF_002155975.1 Amycolatopsis kentuckyensis | reverse complement strand
ACCAGGACCAGACCGGCGCCCTCGGCCATGCCCATGCCGTCGGCGCCGGCCCCGAACGCCTTGCAGCGGCCGTCGGCGGCCAGCCCGCGCTGACGGCTGAAGGCGGTGAACGACGACGGCGTCACCATCACCGCGACCCCGCCCGCGAGGGCCAGCGAGCACTCACCGCGGCGCAGGGCTTGCGCGGCCAGGTGCAACGCCACCAGCGACGACGAGCAAGCGGCGTCGATGGTCAGCGCCGGGCCCTCCAGGCCGAGCGTGTAGGCGACCCGGCCGGACAGCACGCTCGACACGCTGCCGGTGAGCAGGTGCCCTTCGAGACCGTCGGGGATCGCCCGCATCCGGCTGTAGTAGTCCTGGTAGTTGGCGCCGACGAAGACGCCCGCGGGCTCGCCGCGCAGCGTGGCCGGGTCGATCCCGGCGTGCTCGACGGTCTCCCACGCGACCTCCAGCAGGAGCCGCTGCTGCGGGTCCATCGCCAGCGCTTCACGCGGGGAAATCCCGAAGAAGCCGGCGTCGAAGTCGGCGACGTCGTGCAGGAAGCCGCCTTCGCGGACCGTCGAGGTGCCCTGCTCGTCGGCGTCGCCGCCGAACAGCTTCGCCAGGTCCCAGCCGCGGTCGGTGGGGAACCCGGAGATGGCGTCGCGGCCTTCGGCGACGAGGGTCCACAGGTCGTCCGCGGACCGCACCCCGCCGGGATAGCGGCAGCCCATGCCGATGACGGCGATCGGCTCGTCGGCGGCCGCGACCCGGGTGACGGCCGCCGGTTCGGCGCGCGTGCCGAGAGCCGCGTCCCGCAGGTGCGCGGCCAGCCGCAGCGGGGTCGGGTGGTCGAAGACCAGCGTCGCGGGCAGCCTCAGGCCGGTCGCGGCGGCGATCCGGTTGCGGACGTCGAGCGCGGTGAGCGAGTCGAAGCCGAGGTCGCTGAACGGCCGGTCCGGCTCGACGGCGTCGCCGCTCGCGTGCCCGAGCACCGCGGCGGCCTGGGCGCGGACCAGGTCCAGGAGCACCCGGTCGACGTCGCCGCCGGACAGGCCGGCGAGCTGCTGCGCCAGCGGCGTGGACTCCGGGGCCGGGGCCTCCTGCGGGCGGCGAACCTGGGGCAGGTCGTCGAACAGCGGCCGGGCGCGGCCGGCGGTGAAGACCGGCAGGAACCGGGCCCAGTCGACGGCGGCGAGCACGGTGAACGTTTCGTCGTGCCCGAGGGTTTCGTGCAGTGCGGTGATCGCCGTGGCCGGGTCCATCAGCGGCAGCCCGCGGCGGGCCAGCTGACCGGAGTCGACGCCTTCGGACATCCCGCCCCGGCCCTCGATGTCCGTCGGTGCCCAGACGCCCCAGGCGATCGACGTCGCGGTCGCGCCGCGGGCCCGGCGCCGCTCGGCCAGGGTGTCGAGGAAGGTGTTGGCGGCGGAGTAGGCCGCGTGGTCGCCGCTGCCCCAGACACCGGCGATCGAGGAGAACAGCACGAACCGGTCGAGGTCGTCGCCGAGCAGCTCGTCGAGGTGCCGGGCCCCGGCGACCTTCGCGCGGACGACCTCGGCGAACCCCGGCAGGGTCGTCTCGGTCACCGGCAGCAGCTCGACCGTGCCCGCGGCGTGGAAGACCGAGCGGACCGGCTCGTCGAGCCCGGCCAGCAACGCGGCGAGGGCGTCGCGATCGCCGACGTCGCAGCGGGCCAGGGTGACCCGCGTGCCGAGTGCCTCCAGCTCGGCGGCGAGTTCGCGGGCGCCGGGCGCGTCCGGTCCGCGACGCCCGGTCAGGACCAGGTGCGGGGCGCCTTCGCGGGCGAGCCAGCGGGCGACGTGCGTGCCGAGCGCGCCGGTGCCGCCGGTGACGAGCACGGTGCCTGCGGGCTGCCAAGGACGCGGGCGGTCGCTCCGGCCGGCGGTGCGCAGGCGCCGGAGGCGGAGGCCGCCCGGCCGGACGGCGAGCTGGTCTTCGGCACCGCCGTTGGCGAGGATCCGGCCCAGCCGGTCGAGTTCGGCCGCGCCGGGTTCCGGTGTCAGATCGACCAGGCCGCCCCAGCGGTCGGCGTGTTCGAGCGCGAGGACGCGGCCGAGGCCCCAGA
>NZ_MUMI01000294.1 GCF_002155975.1 Amycolatopsis kentuckyensis | reverse complement strand
CCAACCCAGGCCGGGTTGGCGGGGCCGGCCGCCAGGGGATGTGGCGAGTGCCGGGAACCGCGACTGCGGCTCCCGGCACCTTCCGGGCCCGGATCAGGCCGTCCACTCGGGGTTGCGGCCCAGGTAGCGGAGCAGCGTCGCCACCGCGTCGTCGGCAGGGGACGGCTCCAGTGCGGGGGCGTACGCGAAGCCGCGCAGGGGTTCCGCCAGCTGCCTGGCCACCGGGAGGAGCTGCGTGGCCAGCTCCGGGGTCAACGGGGACTTCTGGCCCGATGCCACCGCGATGTCCCAGGCGTGGACCGCCGCGTCCAGCGCTGCCGCTCCGACCGCCACCGGGGCGGGGAGGGCTCCCTGCGGCAGGGGTGTCGGGACCGCCTCCGCGGCCGGCGACACCGTGGCGAATGCCGCGGTCGCCGCGGCGAGGGTCGGCTCCAGGAACTCCGGGGCCGACACCGCGAGCGAGCCCGAGGGGGCGAACGGGTTGAAGTCCGGGCCGCCCGTTCCCGTGATCGCCGCCGCGTAGCCCAGCTGGTCGCCGGCCGCGTGCTGGAGGACCTGGGTCACGTTCCACTCCGCGCACGGGGTCGGGGCCGACCAGTCCGGCACGCCCGCGATCGCCGAGCGCAGGGCTTCGTGGGCCGACGCGAGGACCGGCCAGCCGCTCGTCAAGCCCGCGAAGAACTGCCGGATGTCCGCCACCAGGACCTCCGGGGCCTCGTGCGCCGCGTAGTGGCCCGCCGCGTCGCGGGGGCCGCCCGTGCCCGAGGCGACGTCGTAGGAGTTCCAGCTGACGATGTTCGCGTGGTCGCGCTCGGCGAACCTGCGGATCGACTGGAAGTCGCCCGCGAACATCGCCAGGGCCGTCGGGACCGTCGTGGGGCCCTCCGGGTGGGTCGTCGTGTGCGCGTTCTCGTAGTAGAAGCGGATCGACGAGCCGGCCGTGCGGGTCAGCCAGTACAGCGCCACGTTCGCCAGCACGAACTCCGGGTCCAGGTGCTCGCCGAACAGCTGGGCGTTCCAGGCCAGCAGGCCCAGCGGCGAGTCCGCGAGCGCGAACGCCAGCGTGTGCGGCTGCTGGCTGTGCAGCGTGTTGAAGGAGAACATGTTCTCGTAGAACCACTGCAGGTGCGCCAGCGCGGCCTGGTCGGCTTCGCTCAGGTCCGCCATCTCCGCCGGGTCGCCGGACGGGAACGAGAACAGCTGCGTCACGTGCACGCCGACGACCTTCTCCGGGGCGAGTCTCCCGATCTCCGGCGAGACCATCGACCCGCCGTCGTTGCCGACCGCGCCGTACTTCTCGTACCCCAGCCGGCTCATCAGCTCGGTCCACGCCGCCGCCGTGCGGTGGGTGTCCCAGCCCGCCGAACGGGTCGGGCCGGAGAAGCCGAAGCCCGGCAGGGACGGGATGACCAGGTGGAACGCCGGCTCGGCGGCCGACGACGGCTCGGTCAGCGGGCCGATCACGTCCAGGTACTCCACGATCGAGCCCGGCCAGCCGTGCGTCAGCACCAGCGGCGTCGCGTCCTCCCGCGACGAGCGGACGTGCAGGAAGTGGATGGTCTCGCCGTCGATCTCCGTCACGAACTGCGGGTACGCGTTGAGCCGCGCCTCGAACGCCCGCCAGTCGAACTTCTCCAGCCAGTACTCGGCCAGCCCGCGGACCCGCTCGTTCGTGATGCCGTACTCGGCGGGCAGGTCGTCCGGCCACAGCGCCCCGCGCAGGCGGTTCTCCAGGTCCGCGAGGGCGGCCTGCGGGATCTCGACGCGGAACGGGCGGAGGGCGGGGACCGTCATGATGAGCTCCTCGGAAGAGTGGAACGGAATGCTTCGTTCCGAACTGTATCAGACCGGAACGATCCGTTCCAGTGGTAATCTCGGCGGATGCGCGAGACAGACACCGCCCTGCCCGGCCGCCGCGGTCAGGCCGCCCGCAACAACCTCGTCATCCTCGACGCCGCCCGCCACGTCTTCCTCGGCGACCCGAAGGCGCCGATCTCGCAGGTCGCGGAGCGGGCCGGGGTCGGCATCAGCGCGCTCTACCGCCGGTACCCGAGCAAGGAAGCCCTGCTCTGCAAGATCTGCCACGACGGGCTCCTCATGTACATCGGCGAAGCCGAAGTCGCCGCGGAGGAGCCGGACGGCTGGGCGGCGCTGACCGGGTTCCTCGCCCGGGTCGTCGAGCTCGACGTGCACTCCCTGACCGTCCACCTGGCCGGCACGTTCACCCCGACCCCCGAGATGGGCCGGGACGCGCGCCGCGCCGGCGAGCTGACGAAGGAACTGGTCGCGCGGGCGCACGCAACCGGGCGGCTGCGCGCGGACGCCGTCCCCGAAGACATCGGCATGATCCTCGAGTGCTGCGCCGCCATCCGCGTCGACGACGAGGAGCGGACGTCGGAGCTGCGCCACCGGTACCTCGCGCTGCTCGTCGAGGGGCTGTCGGCGAAAGGCCCGGATCTGCCGGGCCCGCCGCCCCGGCCAGGTGAGATGAACGGCCGCTGGCGTCCGTCCTGACGGCGGCGCCGCGACGCGTCCGGATGGCGGTAACGAATTCCGGAAGCGCGACGACTGATCAGCGTCGGCTGTCCAGAAAAGACCCCAATGCACCATCAGTCAGAGCGGCATTCCCCGGACCGGAACAGCGAGATGACGACTATGCAAAGAAGCTGGCGACGGACCACAATCCTGTCCTCGGTGGCCGCATTGGCCACGGCGTTCATCGCAATCGCCCCCGCTGCGCAGGCGGACACGCCCACCAGTTCCGTCGAAGTCAGTCCCACAACGGTGGTTCCGGGACAGACATTCACGATCACGCAAACCATTCACAACGACCGCGATTTCACGGTGACTTTCGCGAAGGGCGCCATTTACGGCACGCCGACCGCGATCACCGACGTCGTCGACGTCGTGTCCTGCACCAACACGACGGCGGTCGGCTGCTTCCAGGCCGGGAGCAGTTACCGCGCCGCGTTCGGCGATCTCGAGGCGGGCGGCACGAAGACCACGGTGTGGACCTTGCGCGTCAAGGACACCGCGGCACTCGGGCAGTTCACGCTGCAGCACCAGTTCGTCGGTGACAACTACGCCTTCGAAACCTTCGACGGACCGGTGATCACCGTCGCCGCGCCGGCCACCCAGGCCGACGTCAAGGTCGCGCTGGGCGCCACCGGGCACGGCGGGCTGAACGCGCGCATCGACTACACGCTCACCGTGACGAACACCGGCCCGGCCGCGGCGACCGGGATCCGGGTCGTGGCCACGTATCCGGCCGGCCTGTCGTTCGCCAGTGGCACCGGCTGCGTCCGCGTCGGCACCACCCGCACCGTGAACTGTGACGTCGCTTCGCTGGCCAGCGGCGCGTCGGCGACCCCGAAGTTCTCGGTCAACGGCGGCCTGCTCGCGCTCGGTTCGTACACCACGACAGCGGTGCGGACGGCGAGCTCGCCGTCGGATCCCAACCCCGCCAACGACAGCGCGTCGAAGACGTGCTCGGCGCTCACCGGGCTCATCGTGACCTGCTGAGGGTTCGCGAGAGGTGAACCGGGCTCGTGTCCTCCGCCAGGGGCACGGGCCCGGTTTCGCGTTTCACGAGGTGACGGACGCGTACAGCTTCGCGATGTCGTCGTCGAAATACGCGCTGTAGGAAACGTCCGGGGTGTCGCCGCCGAGCTGGTAACCGCCGATCACGCCGATCACCGCGCCGCCGGTCACCCACGGCCCGCCGCTGGTTCCGTCCGGGAAACCGGGGCACGCCACGCGCAGCTGATAAGTGCCGGAACGGGTCGTGTCCCCGTCGCACACCACCGGGGAATCGGTCGTGTCGGGGTAGCCCGTGAGGGTGATCCGGTGCTCGAATCCGCGATTCGTGCCGAGCACGTTCGCGCCGGTGAGGCTTTCCACCGCCGCCGGGTTTCCGGGCTGCCGGACGGTCAGGAACGCGAAATCCAGGTCCGGGTCCGCCGAGGCCGTCCAGCCGTCGGCGACGGCCACCGAGGTCACCGGCCACATCCCGAACGGCGCGACGCCGTCGTGGTAACCGGGGGCGAAGGCCATGCCGTCCCGGACGCAGTGCGCGGCGGTCAGGACGAGGTCGCCGGCGGCGGAGTGCACGACGCTCGCCGTGCAGAAGTGGCTCCCGTCGGCGAACAGCGCCCCGACCGGGGACGCGGCGGGTTTCGCCGGGGCCGGCGAAGCGGCGGGGGTGGTGACCGGAGTGGTGACCGCGCCCGCGGCGTAGGCGTCGTCGGCGGTCGTGCCGGTGCCGAGGACCAGCCCGGTCCCCAGGACCAGCAACGCCGCCGCGGCCGTCAGCGCGGTGCGGGGGAACTTGATCGCCACCGTTTCAGATCACCACAGCGAGGCCGCATCCGCAGCGTGCGCGGCCCGATGCACAGCGACCTCATAGTGCCCGCACAGCGCCGCACAGGCTCGGCCACCGCACCGCGCCCCACCCGCGCATCGCCCCTCACCTGCGATCCTGACTGTCCGCACAGGCCGAGGAACCCACATTCGGCGCCTGCCGCCCCACCCGTTCCGCTCGGTACGGTGGCCGCATGATGCGGAAGGCCGTTGCCGTGCGGCGGGAGGAGATCGTGCGGGCCGCCCTCGCACAGATCCGGTCCCGGGGCATCGCCGGTGTGCGGGCCGCCGACGTCGCTCACTCACTCGACGTCAGCACCGCGCTGATCTTCTACCACTTCGGGACCCTCGAAACGCTCGTCATCGAAGCCTTCCGGCAGGCCGCCGAGCACGAACTGACCAAGCTGAACCACGAGCTCGGCAAAAGCGGCCCCGCCGACAAGCGGCTGCGTGCCGTCCTCGCCCTGTACGGGCCCACCCAGCACGACAACTGGCCGTTGTGGATCGAGGCCGGCGCCGCCGCCGTGCGGGACGCCGCCCTGCGGGCCGTGCTGCAGCGGCTCGACCTGCGGTGGCGGGATGCCGTCGTCGCGCTGATCGCGGAGGGTGTCGGGGCCGGGACCTTCCGGTGCCCCGACCCGCACGGCGCCGCGTGGCGGCTGACCGCGCTGCTCGACGGGCTCGCCGTCCAGGTCGTCGCCCGGCAGGGCACGGTCACCGCCGGGGACTGCGACCGGTGGGTCGAACAGGCGCTGGCGCACGAGCTCGGGTGTTGACCGGGGGATCAGGAGGGGCGATGACCGAAACAGCCTTGCTCGAAGTGGCGTGGACCGATCCCGTCACCGGGTGCCGCGGGTACCTGGTGATCGACCGGCTGGTGCGCGGCGTCGCCAGCGGCGGCCTGCGGATGCGCCGCGGCTGCTCGCTGTTCGAGGTCCGCGGCCTGGCCAGGGGCATGACGCTCAAGGAAGGCCTCAACTACGACCCCGACGGCCGCTACGTCCCCCTCGGCGGCGCCAAGGGCGGCATCGACTTCGACCCCTACGACGAGCGCGCCCGCGACGTCGTCGCCCGCTACCTGCACGCCATGCGGCCGCTCATCGAGCAGTACTGGACCATGGGCGAGGACCTGGGCCTGCGGCAGGACGTCATCGACGGCGTCATCGCCGAGATCGGCCTGCTCAGCCCGGTGCAGGCGATCTATCCGCTGCTCGAAGACCGCGACGCGGCGACCGCCCGGCTGGCGGAGGCGCTGCGGATGGAGGTCGGCGGCCTCGGCCTCGACGAGCTGGTCGGCGGCCTCGGCGTCGCGCAGGCCACGCTCACCGGGCTCGAGCTGCTCGGCCTCGACAAGCAGCCGAACCGCGTCGTGCTGCAGGGCTTCGGCGCGATGGGCGGCGCCACCGCCCGCTTCCTCGCCGACGCCGGCCTGCGCGTCGTCGGCGTCTCGGACGTCCGCGGGGTCGTGGCCAACCCGGACGGGCTCGACGTCGAAAACCTGCTCCGGCACCGCGACCGCTTCGGCGGCATCGACCGCGACAACCTCCGGCCCGGCGACCAGCTCCTGCCGCCGGAGGCCTGGCTGGACGTGCCGGCGGAGGTGCTGGTGCCGGCGGCGATCTCCTACTGCGTCGACGCCGACAACCAGGCCAAGATCGGCGCCAAACTCATCGTCGAGGCCGCGAACCTGCCGGTCACGCCGGACGCCGAGGAGCTGCTGGACACGCGGGGCATCCGGGTGGTGCCGGACTTCGTCGCCAACTCGGCGACCAACTCCTGGTGGTGGTGGACGCTGTTCGGCGACGTCGGCGCGGACGCCGAGGAAGCCTTCGGCAAGGTCCGCACCCGGATGCGCGCCCTCGTGACCAGCATGTTCGAGGTCGCCACCCTGGACGGGCTGAGCCTGCGCGCCGCCGCGCTGCAGCTGTCGGAGAAGAACCTCGAGGCCATCCAGGCCCGGTTCGGCTGAGGGAACGAATCCGCGCCCGAGATAGTTGAGCGTTGTATGAAACTCGGCATCTACAGCTTCGGCGACCGCGCACCGGACCCGCGCACGGGCGAGCAGCCCAGCGTCGCGCAGACGCTGGCCAACACCCTCGAGCGGATCAAGCTGGCCGACGAGCTGGGCCTCGGCTTCTACGGCCTCGGCGAGCACCACCTCGACCAGTACGCGATCTCGAACCCGGGCACGGTCCTGGCCGCCGCCGCGAGCGTCACGAACCGGATCACCCTGAGCTCCGCCGTCACCGTGCTGAGCACCGAGGACCCGGTCCGCGTCTACCAGCAGTTCACCACGCTCGACCAGCTCAGCCACGGCCGCGCCGAGCTGCTCGCCGGGCGCGGGTCGTTCACCGAGTCGTTCCCGCTGTTCGGCAACGACCTCGGCGACTACGACGAGCTCTTCGAGGAGAAGCTCGCCCTGCTCCTGCGCATCGACCGCGAAGACCCGCTGACCTGGTCCGGCAAGTTCCGCCCGCCGCTGGAGAACGCCCGGATCCTGCCCCGGCCGTACGGCAGGCGCCTGCGCATCTCGGTCGGCACCGGGGGCAACCCGGAGTCGTCGATCCGCGCCGGGCTGCTCGGCCTGCCGGTGGTGTACGCCGTGATCGGCGGCGAGCCCGAGCGCTTCGCCCCGCTGGTCGACCTCTACCGCCAGGCCGGCGAGGCCGGCGAACAGGACCCCGCGGACCTGCACGTCACCATGGGCGCGATCGGCTTCGTCGCCGAGAAGTCCCAGGACGCCAAGGAAACGTTCTACCCGTACTGGCTCGAGACGATGAAGTACGGCGCCCGCGCCCGCGGCTGGGCGGTCCCGACCCGCGCGGAGTACGACGAGTACACCCGCGACGCGCGGGCCCTGTTCGTCGGCAGCCCGCAGGAGATCGCCGACCGCCTGATCGCGGTCGGCAAGCTCACCGGCGCCGACCGGTACGCCATGCAGATGGACTGGTCCGGCGTCCCGCACGCCGAGGTCATGCGGGCCATCGAACTCCTCGGCACCGAGGTGCTGCCGTTGGTGGAAAAGGAGTTCTAGACGTCGTTCGCGGCGATGTAGCCGAACGTCATCGCGGGGCCGATGGTCGACCCCGCGCCGGCGTAGCTGTGGCCCATCACCGCCGCGCTCGCGTTGCCGGCCGCGTACAGGCCGCGGATCACCGAACCGTCCGGGCGCAGCACGCGCGCCCGGGCGTCCGTGCGCATGCCGCCCTTCGTGCCGAGGTCGCCGGGGACCAGCCGCAGCGCGTAGTACGGCGCCGCCCACAGCGGCGCCAGGCTGGAGTTCGGCGTCACCGCCGGGTCCGTGTAGTAGTGGTCGTACGCGCTCGCGCCGCGGCTGAAGTCGGTGTCCACACCGGACCGGGCGAAGCCGTTGAATCGGTCCACAGTGGACTTCAAGGCCGCCGGCGGCACCCCGATCCGCGTCGCGAGGTCCTGGATCGTCGACGCCTTGAAGACGGCGCCGGCGGCGTACCAGGCGTCCGGGAACGGCAGCAGCGGCGCGATGTCGCGGAACAGGTACCGGTTGCGGTAGTTCTGGTCGACGATCAGCCAGGCCGGGATGTCCGGCGCCGCCGGGTTCTTGTCGTACATGGTGTGCACGACGTCGCTGTAGGGCGCGGCTTCGTTGACGAACCGCTGCCCGGCCTGGTTCACGATCAGGCCGCCGGGCAGGGTCCGTTCGGCCAGGCAGAAGTACGGGTCGCCGGGGGTCGGGATGGCCGGCCCCCACCAGGCGTCGTCCATCAGGTCGAGGGCGGCGCCGGCCCGCTGCCCGGCGCGGTGGCCGTCACCGGTGTTCTCCTTCGCGCCGACCGTCCAGTCGGTGCCGATCGGCTGCCGCTGGTACTGCGCGCGCATCGCCGCGTTGTGCTCGAACCCGCCGGAGCCGACGATCACGCCACGGCGCGCCCGCACCAGCCCCTGCGGCGTCACGACCCCGGTGACCGCGCCGTTTTCGACGTTCAGGTCGACGAGCGGGGTGTTCAGCAGCACCGGGACGTTCGCCCGCTGGAGGCCGACGCGCAGCGCGGCGG
>NZ_MUMI01000293.1 GCF_002155975.1 Amycolatopsis kentuckyensis | reverse complement strand
GCCCGACGCGCTGATCACGGCGGCGGAGAGCGTCGAGGGCGTCGAAGTGGACGCGGTCCGTCCCTACGCGGGTGTCCTGGACACCCACCGCGAACTCGAGCTCGTCGAAGAGATCGCCGCGCAGCCGAAGTCCGGCCTCGACATCCTCGCCGAGGGCGTCCCCCGGATCGTGCGCGCCGGCTGGGCGATGATCGTCGAACATTCGGAGACTGGCGCGGTCCGGCTGGCCTCGTCCAGCGCGGCGCCGGAGACCCCGATCACCGACCTTCCCTGGCTGCCGCTCGAACGCGCGACGGTCCTCGACAGCGAGGAAGCCTGGATCCCGGAGACGTGGAAGGAGCTCGGCACCGAGCTCGCCGCGACCCCGCTCGGCAAGCCGGGCAAGGCGCTGCTCGTCGCCCGCCCGGGCGGGCCGAACTTCCGCGCCGCCGAGGTCGCCCGGCTCGCCCACCTCGCCGGCATCGTCGCGGTCGTCCTCGACGGCTAGCCCTCACGTCGTCGAAAAGGGACGAGCCCCACGCGGGTTCGTCCCTTTTCTCGACAAGGCCCAGGTCAGACGTCGATCTGATAGGCGATGAGCGTGATGTGCGGGTACGGCCGCCAGTCCCGTTCGGCCAGGCGCGTGAACCCGAGACGCTCGTAGAGCCGGTGCGCGCTGTGCATCCGGTCGAGGCTGCTCAGCACCACCTTCCGGAGCCCCAGCGCGCGTGCGCGGTCGAACACAGCCTTGATCAAGGCCTCGCCGATACCGCGGCCACGCGCCGACGGCGCCACCGCCAGCATCCGGAACTCGAGCTCGCCCGGCCGCGAGATCTCGGCGTACTCGGACCCCGGGTGCACGACGGTCACGGTGCCGACCACCAGCCCCGCCCCGTCCACCGCGACGAGGACCTCAGCCGCTTCGGCCCGCCGCGCGACGTCGCGAAGGGTCGCGTCGTAACCGACGTCGTCGGCCAGGTGACCATCGGCTTCGTACGCCTGCACCGTGACCTCGCCCGCCGCGGCGTACTCCTCGGCCCGCGGCGGCCGGATCTCGACATCACCCATCCGTTCCCCCAGCTTCTTCTTCGGCGGTCTCGTCGCCGACCGGCAGCGCCACCTCCCGCGCCGCGTCGGGGCCCTGCTCCAGCAGCACGCGGAAGCCAGCTTCGTCGAGCACCGGCACCTTGAGCTGAACCGCCTTGTCGTATTTCGAACCAGGCGAATCCCCGACGACGACGAACGCGGTCTTCTTCGACACCGACCCGGCGGCCTTGCCGCCGCGCGCCATGACGACTTCCTTGGCTTCGTCGCGCGAGAAGCCGTCGAGCGAGCCCGTCACCACGATCGACAGCCCCTCGAGGTGGCGCGGGATCGACTCGTCGCGCTCCTCCTCCATCCGCACGCCGGCGCGTCGCCACTTTTCGACGATCTCCCGGTGCCAAGCGACGTCGAACCACTCCTGCGTCGCGTGGGCGATGGTCGGGCCGACGCCGTCGACGGCCGAAAGCTCCTCCTCGGTGGCCTGCTCGATCCGCTCGATCGAGCCGAACTCACGAGCCAGCGCCTGCGCCGCGGTCGGTCCGACGTGCCGGATCGACAGGGCGACCAGCACCTTCCACAGCGGCCTGTCCTTCGCCGCATCGAGGTTGGCGAGCAGCTTCCGCGCGTTCGCCGACAGCTCGCCGGCCTTGGTCCGGAACAGTTCGACTTCGGCGAGGCTGTCCTCGTTCAGGTCGAAGACGTCGCCCTCGTCGGCGACCACTCGCGCATCGAGCAGCGCGACCGCCGCCTCGTACCCGAGGACCTCGATGTCGAAGGCGCCGCGCCCGGCCAGGTGGAACAGGCGCTCCCGCAACTGCGCGGGGCAGAACCGGGTGTTCGGGCAGCGGATGTCCTTGTCGCCTTCCTTCTGGTAGGCGAGCTCGGTGCCGCATTCCGGGCAGTGGGTGGGCATGACGAACTCGCGTTCGTCGCCCGTGCGCGCGTCCACCACCGGCCCGAGGACCTCGGGGATGACGTCACCGGCCTTACGGATGACGATCCGGTCGCCGATGAGCACGCCCTTGCGCTTGACCTCTTCCTGGTTGTGGAGGGTGGCCCTGGCCACGGTCGACCCCGCGACCGTGACCGGCTCGGTGACGGCGAACGGGGTCACCCGGCCGGTCCGCCCGACGCCGACCTGGATGTCCAGCAGCGTGGTGATCGCCTCTTCCGGCGGGTATTTGTAGGCGATCGCCCAGCGCGGCGCGCGCGAGGTCGTACCCAGCCGCCGCTGCAATGCCACCTGGTCGACCTTGATGACGACGCCGTCGATCTCGTGCTCGGCGTCGTGCCGGTGCTCGCCCCAGTAGGCGATGTGTGCGGTGAGTTCCTCGGCCGAGGTCAGAACCTTGCTGTGCGGCGACACCGGAAGCCCCCACGCGGCCAGCGCGTCATAGGCCTCCGATTGGCGCCGGGGCTCGAAGCCCTCGCGCTTGCCGAGCCCGTGGCAGATCAGCCGCAACCGACGCTCGCGGGTGATCTTCGGGTCCTTCTGCCGCAGCGAGCCGGCCGCGGTGTTGCGAGGGTTCGCGTACGGCGGCTTGCCGGCTTCGACCATCTTCGCGTTCAGCTCGAGGAAGTCCTCGACCCGGAAGAAGACCTCGCCGCGCACCTCGACCAGGGCGGGCACCGGAAACTGATCGGTGCCGGTCAGCGTCAGCGGCACCTGGTCGAGGGTGCGGACGTTGAGCGTGACGTCCTCGCCGGTCCGGCCGTCACCTCGCGTGAGCGCCCGGGTCAGGTGGCCGTTTTCGTACAGGAGATTGATCGCCAGGCCGTCGATCTTCAGCTCGGCGAGGAATTCGGTGCGTCCGACCTCTTTCTCGACGCGTTCCACCCACGCCAGGAACTCGTCCTGGTCGAACACGTTGTCCAGGCTGAGCATGCGCTCGAGGTGGTCGTGTGCGGTGAACTCCGTCGAGAACGTGCCCCCGACCCGCTGGGTGGGCGAATCGGGGGTGACCAGCGCCGGGTGCTCGTCCTCGAGCCGCTGCAGTTCGCCGAGCAGCTCGTCGAACTGCCCGTCGGAGATGATCGGCGAGTCCAGGACGTAGTAGCGGAACTGGTGGTCGCGCAGCTCCTCGGCGAGGGCGCTGTGCCGCTCACGCACGTCGGCCGGGACGTCGGTGACGTCCTCCGCGGCCACCGGGGCGTCGACCGCCGCAACCTGGTCCTGGGGAAGTTCGGTGCTGCTCACGGGTGGTAACCCTAGCTGGAGGTACCGACATTTTCGTCCGGTCCGGTACCCAGTCCGCGGACCAGTTCACGGAACTCCAGAAGGGTGATAGCGCCGGCCGGCTCGGCCTCCGCGGTCTCGACGCGCCGTAACCGTTCGGCGGCGAGCCGTTCACCCAATGTCGCGTCGAGCGGAAGGAAGGTCATGGTCCGCCGGGTCGCGTCGTCGAGGTCGCCGAAGCGCGGGTGGAAGACGGCGACGTCGACCAGGTGCTCGTCCTCGTCCACCTGGGCGACGACCCGGACGTCGGCCAGCGCGATCCGGTGCTCGCCGAGGTTGACCGTGACTTCGGTCGGATCGGGCACGGGCGGAACCGAGTCGTGGTACTCCCAGATCGCGTCGTCCGGCGGCGCGGCCGCTCGCCACGCGTCGGTGAACGGCCGCACTTCGGGATCTTCCTGACCGGTCACGACCAGGGCGTAGATCGACCGGCGGCCACGCTCGAGCGAGAAGTGCAGCCGCGGGTGCAGCGCCTCGACCAGCTCGCACAGCTCGTGCTCGACGCGGTGCGGCTCGCCCTCGCCGAGTGCGGCGCTCACCATCGGGAGCAGCTCGAACCAGCCGTGCCAGAACGCGTCCGCGGCGGCCGCCGGGTCGTCCGGCACAGGCTGCTCGGGCCACGCGGTACGCGGGTCGGGCGGATCAGCGGCGGCGTTCTTGCGGCGGAACAGACGCATGGTTTCGGGTGGTCCTCGTTCGGTCGGCTACCTCGCCAACGCTACTTGCCTGCCGAGGCGGGCGTCAGCGAGTCGCCGGATACCGTCACCAGTCCTCCGGCGGCTCCACGAAGGCTTTGCCGAGGTCCCGGGTGAGCGAGAGGGCCCGGCGCATCCATTCCGGCGTCGCGCCGGCGAGTCCGCAGGCAGGCGTCGGCACCGCCCGTTCGGCGAGGACGCTGCGGTTGAATCCGAGCCGGTCGGCCAGCCGGAAGGCCGGCTCGCCGACGTCCTTCAGGCTCGGCGAAGCTCCGGACACCGTTGTCGGCACCGCACCCAGGAACAGCGTGGCCCCGCCGTCCCACACTTCGCCGATCTCGTCGAGGAAAGCGGCAGAAGCACCGTCGAGCGCGGCGAGGTCGAAGGCCAAGGCGTCCGCGCCGGCTTCCCGCAGCAGACCGAGGGGCGGTTTCGCGGCGCAGCAGTGCAGGATCACCGGGCGGCCGGTGATCCGCCGGGCACCGTCGATGACCGTGGTGAGCAGCTGACGGGCCTCGGGCGCCGGCACCGCGGAGACGTTCCCGTATCCGGACGGCGTCGACAGGCCGCCGGCCAGCACCACGGGCAACGATGGTTCGTCGAACTGGACCACCACCGGCGCACCGGTCCTGGCCTGCACCTCCGCGACGTGTTCGGCAAGGCCGTCCAGCAGGGACGACGTGAAGTCCCGCAAGGCCCCACGATCGGTGAGCACCCGATGTCCCCGGGGCAGTTCGATTCCCGCGCCGAGCGTCCACGGCCCGGCCAGCTGGACCTTGAAGACCGGCGGGGTGACCGCTGCCTTTTCGCGCGCCTCCTGCACGGCGTCGAGATCCCAGCGAAGCAGATCGACGGCCCGGCGATGGTCGTGCCCCGGCCGGGACGCAACGCGGTAGCCACTCGGCACCACTTCGACGGCCAGGTCGACGAGCAGCGCGGCGGTCCGGCCGAGCATGTCCGCGCCGACGCCGCGGGCCGGCAGCTCGGGCAGATGCGGGAAGTCGGGCAGCTCCCCGAACACGACCGCGGCCGCTTCGGCGGGATCGTTGCCCGGCATCGAGCCGATCGCCGTCGCGGCGCCGCTGGGCCAGATTCGCTCACTCACGACCACCGATTCTGGTCGACCCCCGCATGCCGGCACCGGCCGGGGCGCCCGGATGCGGACATTCACCGCATTTCCCTTGACTGACACCATGAGCGCGTCCACGACGATAGGCTGACCGGCCATGACGAGTTCGCCACCGCAGCCGGGCTGGTACCCGGACGCGCGGGACCCCCGTCTGCACCGATGGTGGGACGGCCAGGCCTGGACCGCCGACACCCGGTCGGCTCCTCCCACCCCATCGCCGAGCGATTCCGCGCCGATCGAGCTGGACATCGAACGCGCCCACGACCCGGCGCGGATCCAGAACCAGGTCAATCGCGCGACACGCGGCCGAGGCGGCTCGCGCGCCGGGGGCGGGACCCTGTTCACCGAGCCGGTCCTCGTGGTCAACCAGCGCGCCAAGCTGATCGAGATGGCCAACGAATTCGGTGTCTTCGACCAGCACGGCAACCAGCTCGGCGGGGTCGTCGAGGTGGGCCAGAGCACGCTGAAGAAGGCCATCCGGCTGCTGACCAAATACGACCAGTTCCTGACCCACAAGTTCGAGGTCCGCGACGCCAACCACAGCACCGTCCTCAAGGTGACCCGGCCGGCGAAGGTGTTCAAGTCCCGCTTCCTGGTCACCAGGGCCGACGAAACGCCGATCGGCGAGATCGTCCAGGAAAACGTCTTCGGCAAGATCCGGTTCGGCTTCATCGTCGACGGCCGATCGGTCGGCGGGATCTTCGCCGAGAACTGGCGTGCCTGGAACTTTTCGATTCGTGACCACGCCGGCACCGAGGTCGCCCGGGTGACCAAGACCTGGGGCGGGTTCCTCAAGGCCGCCTTCACCACGGCGGACAACTACGTCGTGGAGATCCCCCACCCGCTGCCTGATCCCCTGGCCAGCATGGTGGTCGCCGCGGCCTTGACCATCGACACCGCCCTGAAGCAGGACACCGACTGAGCAAGTGACCGGCGTCTCATCTCCTCCCGGTGGACAGCGAGCCCGGCACGGCTCAGGGTGAAGAAAGGCCGGGACGCCGCAGTCTCGCCGGGACGGAGGTCACCGTGGAACCGTTGCCGGAAAACAGCGACCGGAATTGGACCGAGCCGGGGATCTACGAGGTCTCGTCCGGCGTCTACCGGATCCCGTTGCCGTTGCCCAACGACGCTCTCCGCGCGGTCAACGTCTACGCCGTCACCGACGGCGAGAAGCTGGTCTTGGTCGACTCCGGCTGGGCGCTGACCGTGGCTCGGCAACAGCTCGCCGACGCCCTGAGCGGCATCGGTGCCGAGTTGGCCGACGTCAGCGAGTTCCTCATCACCCACGTGCACCGGGACCACTATTCGCAGGCGGTGGTCCTCCGTCGTGACTTCGGTTCGAAGATCGCCCTCGGTCAGGACGAAGAGCCTTCGCTCAAGGCGTCCGGCAATCCTGACCGCCTGCCAATGGAAGCCCAGGTCGACCTGTTGTTCCAGGCCGGGGCCGGCGAAGTCGTGGATGCGCTGGCCCGGCAGTTCGGCACGAGCCTGCGGCACACGGAAGCCGACCTCTGGGAAGCGCCCGACGAATGGCTGACCCCAGGCCCGCGGCCGATCCTGCCTGGGCGCGAATTCGAGGTCGTCGCCACGCCGGGACATACCTCCGGACACGTCGTCTTCGTCGACGACACCGCCGACCTGTTGTTCTCCGGCGACCACGTGCTGCCGCACATCACGCCCTCCATCGGGTTCCAGCCGGTGCCGGCCGAGCTTCCGCTCAACGACTTCATCGACTCCCTTCGCTTGGTGCGTGCCATGCCGGACCGCCGCATGCTTCCCGCACACGGCCCGGTGTCCGAAAGCGTGCACACTCGGGTCGACGAACTGCTGGAACACCACCGCCAGCGGCTCGAGACGATCGCCTCGCAAATTGTGGCCGGCGCGACCTGCGCGCACGAGGCCGCACACCGGATCGGCTGGACTCGGCGCAATCGCAAGCTGTCCGAAATGGACTCGTTCAATCAAACGCTCGCGGTCCTCGAAACCGCAGCCCACCTCGACCTCTTGGTGTCGCAGGGGAAACTCAGCGCCCAGGTTGTCGACGGGGTTCGCCGTTACGCGCTGGCCTGAAGCACACACGGCCGGCACTGCGGGTAGCCACCTCGTTGCAGTCAGGCTCATCCTCCAGCCTCCTGCATACTGGGTGAAATGGAGGTCATCAGACGCGCCCGGGCAACGGACATTGAGGCGCTCGTGCGCCTGTTCGGCGCACCGGGCGAACCATTGGCAGCCGCGCTCGGGGAACTCATGAACACTCCGCACGTCACGCTGGTCGTAGCCGAGGATGACAACGGCGTCGCAGGCACCGCACAACTGACATTGCTCCGCGGTCTCGCATGGGACGGCGCACTCCGTGGTCTGCTCGAGGGCATCCGCGCAGCTCGGCGCGGCGTGACCAGCGCGCTGCTGACCTGGGGCATCGACGAAGCCCGTCGGCGCGGCTGCACACGCATCCACCTCGATTCGGGACTGAACCGCGGCGACCTGCGAGATTTCTACGCACGCTTCGGATTCGAGTACAGCTACCAAGGATTCACCCGCGTCCTGTGATACTGGCGTCGTGGCCGACTACACCATCCGCAGGGCACGGCGTGAAGACATCGATGCCATCGTGCACATGCTGGCGGACGACCAGCTCGGCGCCACCCGGGATGACCCCGGCGACCTCGAGCCATACCTGCGAGCCTTCGACGAGATCGACGCGGATCCGAATCAGCTTTTGATGGTTGTCGCATTCGACGACAAGCCTGTCGGCACCCTGCAGCTGACGATCATTCCAGGTCTCGCCAGGCGCGGCGCGCTGCGAGGTCAGATCGAGGCCGTGCGGATCCACGCCGACCACCGGGGCACCGGACTGGGCGCCGATCTCGTCCGCTGGGCGATCGACGAGTCACGGCGGCGCGGGTGCGCCCTCGTGCAACTCACGTCGGACACGTCCCGAACGGAAGCGCACCGGTTCTACGAGCGCCTCGGATTCACGCCCAGCCACACCGGATTCAAGCTCAAGCTCTAAGCAGCGACGGCTGCTACGCGCAGCGAAGCCGCGATTATCCACTTTGGATGTTGCTAGTCCCATGTTCGCTACGCGGATGTCCATGCCTGCGCACGCTCCCGGAACAATGGCGATTAGTCAAGCGAATGGCACGAATGGACCGTTCGCTCCCTTTCGATGACTTTCGTTGCTAGCCGTCGTACCGTCGAGCTCATGACACCTTCACAACCAGTCCGCAACCTCGTCCCGGCAACCACCCAAAGCGCTGACGGCGAACTTCCCTTCGTGCTGCGATCGATTCGAGCCGACCCGAACACGTTGCAGCGCATGAAAGACGATCAGGTCATCGATCTGATCCGCGACGCCGAAGCGGAGATCTCGAAACTGCAAGCACTTCAGCTGAGAGCGATCGCCGACCTGAGCGTGCGCCGGAGACGGGCGCCCAGCGCGTCATCCGAAGTCGCGTTGGCCTTGTCCATAACCGAACACCGCGCCAGCGCCATCGTTTCTGCAGCCAACGCGCTGATTGCCCGCCTTCCCCGCATGCTGAACCTGATGGACGACGGCCGGCTCGACCTCTATCGCGCCATGAAGGTCACCGATGCGACAGCGTGGCTGTCGGGAGATCACGTACGCGTTGTCGACGAGACGCTCGAAGACCGCGTTCCGGGGCGGAACGCCACCCAGGTCCGCCGCGCCGCGACCTACGCGGCCGCACAGGTCGACCCTGAAGGTGCAGCGCTCCGCACCGAGCGAAAGCTCGTCGAGCGGCGGCTCACCTTGCATCATCAGGACACCGGCGTGTCCCATCTGTCGGTCAACAGCGCACCGACCGAGAAGGCAACCGCCGCCTACGCTCGTGTCGACCAGGCCGCCCGGGCGTTGAAGACGCCGGACGAACCGCGAACACTGGACCAGCTCCGAGCAGACGTGGCCATCGATCTGCTGCTCAGCGGTACCGGGGGCCCCAGTGAACGCACCGAGGTCTTCCTGCACATCGACCTGGCGACCTATCTCGGCCTCAATCAGACCCCGGCAGCGTTGTCCGGCCGCGGCCCCATCCCGGCTACGCTGGCTCGCCACATCATCGGCGGCCCTGGCACGACGCTGCGCCGGGTGCTCACCGACCCGCGAACCGGTCATGCGGCCGAACTGTCTCCGACGCGCTACTCGCTCGATCAGGACGAGTTCATCCGGGTTCGCGACCAAGAGTGCCGGCACCCCGGATGCACCCGTCCCGCACAGAGTTGCGGGATCAAGGCTACTCGTACGAAGGGCGAGTCCGAAGGCGTTGCGGATCAGGCAGTCACCTTCTGCTCGCGGCACAGCAAGCTGAAAGGACTGCCTGGCTGGGACTACGAAGTCACGCCGGACGGCACCCTGAACGTCGCGACGCCGACAGGACAGGTCGCATCCACAACGCCGCCATCGATGCACCCCGGCCGGCGCGCGAACCGGCAACGGAAGAAGCCGCGGAAGTAACCGCGGATCAGCGGGTGCCTGAGATCTTCGCGCTTCCGAGAACGACGTCCCCACCGTCGGGATCGGGGCGGTAGAGAACGGCGACCTGCCCCGGAGCGACTCCGCGCAGCGGCTCGCGCAAGTGCAGAGTCATCGTGTCGTTGTCCACGTCGGCGACCGCATCCACGATGCCTCCGTGGGCCCTGACCTGGACCACGCACTCGGTGGGTTCGCTCAGCGGCCGGCCGCTGGGCCAGATCGCCCGGTCGGCCTCGATCACCTTGACGCCGAGCCCGGCCGCGGAGCCGACCTTGACGGAACCCGACACCGGTTCGAGCGACAAGACGTACCGGGGACGGCCATCCGGCGCCGGAGCGTCGATCCCCAGGCCCTTGCGCTGGCCGACCGTGAAACCGTGCACCCCGGTGTGCCGGCCGAGCACGGCACCCGTTTCCGCGTCGACGAGCTCGCCGGGACGCTGTCCCAGCCGGTTCTCCAGGAACTTCTTGGTGTCGCCGTCCGGGATGAAGCAGATGTCGTGGCTGTCCGGCTTATTGGCGACGGACAGGCCTCGCCGCTCCGCCTCGGCCCGCACGTCGGTTTTCCACGATCCGCCCAGGGGGAACATGGCGTGGCTGAGCTGTTCCGGTGTCAGCGAGGCGAGCACGTACGACTGGTCCTTGCCGCTGTCCGCACTACGACGCAACTCGGGCACGCCGTCGACCACGGAGAGACGCGCGTAATGACCTGTCGCGACCGCATCGAATCCGAGCGCCATCGCCTTTTCGAGGAGGGCTTCGAACTTGATCTTCTCGTTGCAGGTGACACAGGGATTCGGGGTGCGTCCGGCGGCATATTCGCCGACAAAGGTTTCCACGACCTCTTCGGTGAAGCGCTCCGCGAAATCCCAGATGTAGAACGGGATTCCGAGGATGTCGGCGGCCCGCCGGGCGTCGTGCGAGTCCTCGATCGTGCAGCACCCGCGCGAGCCGGTCCGCAGAGTTCCCGGCTTGGCCGACAGGGCCAGGTGCACACCGACGACGTCGTGTCCGGCGTCGACCGCACGCGCCGCGGCGACCGCCGAATCCACTCCACCGCTCATCGCGGCCAAAACCCGCATTGCCTTACACCTCTTGCTTCTGGGTCTGCTTGCGCATTCCGGCGAGGCCGGCCTGCCGGGCGCGCATGACAACGCCACCGATTTCCGCGGCCACGGCCTCGACGTCCGCGGCCGTGGATGTGTGGCCGAGAGAGAAACGGAGGGAACCACGAGCCGCCGCCGGGTCGGCCCCCATGGCGAGCAGAACGTGGCTCGGCTGGGCGACGCCTGCTGTGCACGCGGATCCTGTCGAGCATTCGATGCCTTTGGCGTCGAGCAGCATCAACAGGCTGTCGCCGGCGCACCCGGGGAAAGTGAAATGGGCATGGCTGGGCAGCCTCTCGCCCTCTCCACCGTTGAGGACGGCGTCGGGTACCTCGCGTTGGACGGCCTCGACGAGCCCGTCTCGGAGTTCCTCGACACGCTTCGCGTACTCGGCTCGGGTCGCGACGCTGATTCGGACAGCAGCGGCGAATCCCACGATCGCCGGGACGTCCAGGGTGCCCGAGCGGACATTGCGCTCCTGGCCTCCGCCATGCAGCAGGGGTGCACAAGGCACGTCACGTCCGAGCAGAAGCGCTCCCACTCCGAATGGGCCGCCGAGCTTGTGTCCGGTCAGAGTGAGCGCGGCGGCGCGGCTGGTGGCGAAATCCACCGGAGCGGCCCCGACGGCCTGGACCGCGTCGGTGTGGAAGGGGATGTCGAACTCGGCGCACACTGCCGCCAGCTCGGCGATCGGGTTGATCGTGCCGACCTCGTTGTTAGCCCACATCACGGTGGCCAACGCCACACTCTCGGGCTCCGCGGCGATGGCCGCCCGGAGGACGTCAGGCGACACCCGCCCCTGGCTGTCCACGTCCAGCAGAGTCACTTCGGCGCCGCTGTGAGCCTCGAGCCATTCCACGGTGTCGAGCACGGCGTGGTGCTCCGCCGCGCCGCACAGGATGCGGCGACGTTTCTCCTGCTCGCCGCGGCGAGCCCAGTAGATACCCTTGATCGCGAGGTTGTCGCTCTCGGTGCCCCCGCCGGTGAAGATCACCTCGGAGGGACGAGCGCCCAGCGCCTCGGCGATGGTTTCGCGGGCCTCTTCGACCATCCGGCGGGCCCGTCGGCCCGAAGAGTGCAGCGCAGAGGCGTTGCCCACGGTGGACAGCGCCTCGGTCATCGCCGCTATGGCTTCGGGCAACATCGGAGTGGTTGCCGCATGGTCGAGATAGGTCATCGCTGTTCCAGGGTAGTCCGCTCCAGCGCGTGACGAAGCCCACCCTGGCACTCGAAGTGGGCTGTCACACCTTTGACGGCCACCGCCCGGTCAGCCGGACGCCCACCATCGCGAGTGCCACCAAGGCCACCGTGAGCAGGGCCATCGCCGGCGACGGGTCGAGAACCGAGCCGACCGTGCCGAGCAGGACACCACCCATCCCGATGAGCAGCGCGGAGCCGACCCAGTCCGCGAGCTGCAACGCTGACGTGTTGAATCCCCGCTCGCCTTCGGGCGAATAGCGGAGGAGCAGGACGGAGATCGCGGGCATCGCGATCCCCATGCCTGCGCCGCCGACCGCGCAGGCCACGAACGCGACCCAGCCGGGGAACCACGGCTGCGAAACCAGGCCGAAGCAGACCAGGCCTGCCGCGACCAGCCAGAACCCGGTGCGCAGCGATGCCTCCCTCGACCAGCCGAGGTAGCGGCCTTGGGCCGCCGACGCCGCCGACCAGCCCAAAGCCGTGATCGTCAGCGGCAGGCCGGCGAGGGCGGGGCTGTAACCGTGGACCGCGCTCATCGTCAGCGGGAGGTATGCCTCCATCCCCGCGTATGCCCCGGCGATCAGAGCTCGGGAGGCGATGACCGTCGGCAGGCCGGGGCGGGAGGTCAACGTCCCGACCGGCAACAGGGTTCGGAGCGCGTAGCCCAGAGCGATGAGCCCGACCGCGCCGTAGCCGAGTGCGGCGAGCGACTGGTGCTGAGCTGCCCAGGTCAGCGCCGCAACGCCAAGAGCGGCCATGATCGCCTGCGGGACGCTTGCCCGTCGGCCGCCCGCGGCGGGCTCGTGCGCGGGCAGACGCCGGACGACCACGACCAGCATGAGCACGCCGGCAGCCACGAGCGGAACCAAGCCGAGGAAGACCCAGCGCCAGCCGACGCTGACCGTCACGACCCCGGCCACCGAAGGCCCGATGACCGCGGGCAGGACCCAGGCGGCCGCATTCGCGGCGTAGATGACCGGGCGTTCGTGGTCGGTGAACGTCAGCGCGATCAGGAGCGAGACCGAGACGAGGAGCAGGCCCGAGCCGAAGCCCTGCAAAGCGCGGCCGAGGAGGAGCATCGGCATTCCGCTCGCCGTCCCCGCGACCACGAGACCGGCTGCGAACAGCAAGGGCCCGGCGAGCAGTGCCGGTGCCGGGCCACGGCGATCGCCGACCCGGCCGGAAAGCACCGTCGCGACCACACTGGAGATCAGGAAGATCGTGAAAGGCCACGAATAGAGCGCCAACCCGTGGAGGTCGGCGACCAGGGTGGGCATCGCCGTCGCCACGCCCATGCTCTCGAAGGCGACCAAGGTGACCACGAGCAGGAGCGCGATCGTGGTCAGGCGGTGTTCCGCACTCCAGAGCACCCTGCGGCGACGGGGTGCGGAGTCGATCGTCGAGGCCATGATCAGCAGCTTGCAACCTCCAGCCCGCTGGAGGTCAAGGCGGCTCCGGCGGAGCGGTGCGCCACCGGCTCCAACGGCAGGTCGCGGGCCAGCGCGGCCGCTTCGCCGCGGGAAGTCACGTCCAGCTTGTCGAGGATGTTGCGGACGTGGAACTTCACCGTGTGCTCGCTGAGCTGCAGTTGTTCGGCGATCTGCCGGTTGCGCAGGCCCTGGGAGATGCCCGACAGGACCTCCAGCTCACGCGGGTTGAGCCGGTCGAGCGGACGCAGCTCCGGCGGTTCGGCCACGCCGAGCGGGAGGACCGCGGTGACCGTCGTGCCCCAGGCCGGCACGGCGTCGACCTCCCAGTGGCCGCCCAGGGCCGTGAGCCGCTCGGTCAGGCCTCGGGGCGGGACCGCGTCGGCGACTTCGGGGCAGTCGTCGCGGACGGTGATCCGCAGCAGCGAGCCGTCCACGCGCCAAGACGCCCTCAAACGGGTGGTCGCGGGGCGGTCCAGCGCCGCGAGTACCAGGCCGCGGGTCAGCGTCCGTGCCGTGTGGGCGATGTCCTGTGGGAGGGACGCGTCGCCGATCGGGTCGACCAGGTCGACGTCGACCTCCGTATGCCGGACCAGGTCGGCCAGCTGGGTCTTGAGGACGGCGAACGCTGCGTCCGCCTGTTCCGCGGACAGGACCTGGTCGCGGTCGACGACGCCTTTGAGGTCCAGCAGCGCGTCGGCGGCGAGGTCGACCGCGGTACGGCGGGCCACGGCGTCGGAGAGCCGGCCGGAGCGGAGGACCGACAGGAGTGTCACCAGGGTTGCCGCGTGCGTCTGGCCGAGGTCGGTGATCACCTGGGCGCGTGCGGAGGCCGCGGCGAGGCTGCCGGCCAGGACGTCCGGTCCCGGATCCGCCGCCCGCTGGCCCGCGTCGGTGCTGACGATGTGCCACAACCGGGCCGCCAGCTCGAGCTCCGCGGACGGCGGCTCCGCGGCCTCCGGCACCACGGCGATCACCGCGCCCCGGCCGACCGCCGGTGTCGAAGCGAGCAGGACCAGACGGCGCTCGACGCCACCGAGTACGCCGTCGATCAGCAGGGCCTTGCCCGGCTCGCTGCGGTCGACCAGCCGCTGCAGCTCGACGCTCGTCACGGCGTGCGTGATCGCTTCGTCGCCGATGGCCTTGAGCGGGCTGCGGGGACAGTCGCCCGTCTGCATCGCCGCCGCGCGGTGTGGGATCAGCTTGCCCAGCTCGGCGGTGAACCGGCTGAGCAACTGGGGCCGCGGTGCCGACAGGAGGCGCTCGACGACGTCCAGCACGTGCCGCGGATCCGACCAGGAAGCGTCCATGGCTCCACGGTAGGCGCGTCCGGGATCCGGTGACCTGCTCGTCCGGCTAGTGAACACTGCTCGTCCGGACGGTTCGGCGGCTCCGGCGGGCGAGTTGACTTCCGGGGGAGGACATTCGAACCGAAGGTCACGAACCAAGGAGCGAGACGACACCATGCGAGCGATCACCTTCTCCGCATACGGCGGGCCGGAAGTCCTGCAGCTGTCCGACGTCCCGGCGCCGGAGCCGGGTCCGGGACAGGTGCGGCTGGCCGTGCGGGCCGCCGGGGTCAACCCGATCGACTGGAAGATCCGCAACGGCGCCATGCAGCAGAACTTCCAGGTTCCGTTCCCGCACATCCCCGGCCTCGAGGTCGCCGGAGTGGTCGACGCCGTCGGGGAGGGCGCGGACTTCGCCGTGGACGACGAAGTGTTCGGCTGGTCGGAGACCGGTGCCTATGCCGAGTACGCGCTCGCGAAGACCATCGCGCCGAAGCCCGCGAGCCTTTCGTGGGCGGACGCCGCCGCGTTGCCCGTCGCCGGCGAGACCGCGCTTCGCGTCCTCGGGCTGCTCGGGGTCCGTGAGGGCGAGACGCTGCTGCTCCACGGCGCCAGCGGCACTGTCGGGCGGTTCGCCGCTCAGGTCGCCGTCGCGCAGGGGGTGACCGTCGTCGGGACCGGCGGAAGCCGGAGCCTGGACGACCTCAAGTCGCTGGGCGTCGTGCCCGTCCTTTACGGCGATGGCTGGGTGGAGCGGGTTCGCGAGGCGACGTCCGGGCCGGTCGACGCCGTTTTCGATGCCGCCGGGCACGGGGTGCTGCCGGGGTCCGTCGAGCTGCGGGGTGGCAAGGACCGGATCGTCACCATCGCCGATGCGGCCGCGTTCGAGCTGGGGATCCCGTTCTCCAGCGGGGGTGAGCAGAGCCGTGAGGTCCTTACCGGGATCGCCGGCTGGGTGACCGATCGCGGGGTCGGCATCGCGCAGGGCAGGAGCTATCCGCTGGCCGAGGCGGCCGCGGCGCAGGTCGAGAGCGAGGGCGGGCACCCTGGCGGAAAACTGACCATCGCCGTCAGCTGAACGAAGGGACCAATCCGGGCCTGCCGCCGGATCGCGGCGGCAGGGCCCGGATCACTTCGCGGGAGGCGAAGCCAGTGGGGCCGTCTGGCGGCGCGGGGTCCGGCGGCGCTGCTGGGCCGGGATCTGCACCGTCCCCAGCGCGGAGTGGACCGCCGCCTCGGCGAGGGCGGCCAGTTCGCGGCGGGTTTCCGCCCGGCCCGGGGCGATTTCCGGGCAGACGTGGATCTCGAGCACCAGACCCCGCAGGGCCGCGACCCGGCGCAGGGACGCGATCAGCGACTCCGGCCCGATGAACGCCGGACGGCTGGTTTCGCGGCCGTCGGCGAGGCGGTACCGCAACGCGATCGGGCGCACCGGGACACCGCCGTCGATGGCCGCCTGGAACGTGGCCGTCGTGAAGCGGCCCGAAGCCAGGCCGCACCACGTCGTGCCCTCCGGGGTGACGCTGACCAGGGCGCCCGTCCGGAGGGCGTCGGCCAGTGACGCCATCGTGGCGGGCAGTGTCGTCAGCCGCTCGCGGTCGAGGAAGATGCTGCCGCCTCGGCGGACCAGGCCGCCGAGCACCGGCCAGCCCGCGATCTCCTTCTTGGCCAGCGCGCGCATTGGCCGCAGCGCGTTGATCGCGACGATGTCGAGCCACGAGATGTGGTTGTTGACCACTAGCGCGCCACGGCCGGCGGGCGCGGTCAGGAAGTCGGCGCCGCCCCGGATGTCCAGCCGGACACCGAACGCCCGCAGCATGCTGCGGAAGATGAGCCGGAGCAGGCGCTCGCGGCCGGGCGCGACCAGCAGCAGGGGCGCCGACACCAACGCCGCGAGGACGACCGAGATCGCCGCCGTAAAACGCAAGATCCGTCGCGGGAGGCCGACCACCGGGTCGTCGGTGGTCAGGCAGCCGTCGCCGCATGGCGAAGCCGGCATCCAGGCGTGGGTCATCCCTGGACCCCGAGGAAGAACTTGAGGTACCGCTCGTCGACGTTGTGCAGGTCCAGGACCACGAAGAAGTCCGCGACGCCGAAGTCGGCGTCCAGCGCGGGCGGCCCGCAGACCTTGGCGCCGAGGCGGACGTAGCCCTTGATGAGGGGCGGCAGCGTGGGCCGCGCCGGACGCTCGATGTCCGCGGCTTCCCACGGGACCAGCGGCGTGACGCGGGTGGCCTCGTCGGAGTAGTGCTTGGCGCGCAGGAGGTCCCACACGCCGGCGGCGAAGGAACCTTCGTCCACCAGCGGGACGGACGCGCAGCCGGCGAGGTAGCGGTGTCCGGAAAGGAGCATGTAGCGGGCGATCCCGGCCCAGACCAGGCTGACGACGGCGCCGCTGCGGTGGTCCGGGTGCACGCACGACCGGCCGGTTTCGACCAGCGACGGGCGCAGGCCGTCGATCGCCGTCAGGTCGAATTCGCTGTCGGCGTAGAGCTTCCCGGCCTGGGCGGCGCGCTCCGGCGGCAGCATGCGGTAGCAGCCGACGATGTCGCCCGTGTTGTCGTCGCGAACCACGAGGTGGTCGCAGAACTCGTCGAACTCGTCGATGTCGAGACCGGGCCGCGGGGAGTGGAGGCGCGCTCCCATTTCCTCGGCGAAAACCCGGTGCCGCAGTTTCTGAGCCGCGACCACTTCGTCGTTCGCGTGCGCGACGAGAAGCGAGTACCGGGGGGCGTCGGCGGGGAGCTCGGCACCCGCCTGATCAGTGCTGACGAGGAGCTGTGACGTCGTCATGGTCAAGGTGTACCTGCGCGTTGGAAGCCGCGGAGAGTGCCATCCGATGACCGATCAGTGCACGTTCAGTTAATTGCGGGTTCTCAGGCTTCTCTCAGGTCCCGAAAACGCGCGAGGGGCCTCCCGGGAAGTCCCGGAAGGCCCCTGCGAGCTGCGGAATCAGCCCTTGCGCTTCTCGACCGCCTCGGTCAGCTGCGGCGCGACGTTGAACAGGTCGCCGACGATGCCGAAGTCGGCGATCTCGAAGATCGGCGCCTCCGGGTCCTTGTTGACGGCGATGATCGTCTTCGACGTCTGCATGCCGGCGCGGTGCTGGATCGCGCCGGAGATGCCGAGCGCGATGTACAGCTGCGGCGAGACCGTCTTGCCGGTCTGGCCGACCTGGAACTGCGCCGGGTAGTAGCCGGAGTCGACAGCGGCGCGCGAGGCGCCGACAGCCGCGCCGAGCGAGTCGGCCAGCTTCTCGACGACGTCGAACTTCTCCGCCGAGCCGACGCCGCGGCCACCGGAGACCACGATCGAGGCCTCGGTCAGCTCCGGCCGGTCGCCGCCGGTCACCGGCTCCACGCCCGTGATGCGAGTCGCCTTGGCCGCGTCGACCGCGGGGAGCTCGACGGTCTCCTCGGCCGCCGCGCCCTCGGCGGGCTCGGCCTCGACCGCACCCGGGCGGATCGAGACGACCGGCGCGCCCTTGGCGGACTTGGACTTGACCGAGAACGCGCCACCGAAGATGGACTGGTCGATGACGCCGTCGCCGTTGACGCCCACGGCGTCGTAGATCAGGCCGGAGCCCAGGCGCACGGCCAGGCGGGCGGCGACCTCCTTGCCCTCACCGCTGGCGGTGACGAGCACGGCGGCCGGGGACGCCTGCTGCGCCAGCGCGGCGAGCACGTCCACCTTGGGCGTGACCAGGTAGTTCGCGGCGTCGTCGCCTTCCGCGACATACACCTTGGCGGCGCCGTGCGACGCCAGCGCCTGCTTCGCCTTGGCGGCGGTCCCGGTCGGGCCGACGACGACGGCCGACGGCTCACCGAGCGCGCGGGCGGCGGTCAGCAGCTCGAGCGTGACCTTCTTGACCTCACCGTCGACGTGGTCGACGAGGACGAGTACTTCAGCCATGTTCTTGTTCCTCCTCGAAGAGCCGTTGTCAGATGAGCTTCTGGCCGACCAGGTACTCGGCGACCTTGGTGCCGCCGTCGCCCTCGTCCTCGACCTTCTCGCCGGCGGTGCGCGGCGGCTTCGGCGAGGACTCGGTCACCGCGGACCACGCGTTGGCGAGACCGACCTCGCCCGCGTCGACGCCCAGGTCGGCGATGGTGAACGTCTCGACCGGCTTCTTCTTCGCGGCCATGATGCCCTTGAAGGACGGGTAGCGCGGCTCGTTGATCTTCTCGCCGACGCTCACGATCGCGGGCAGGCTCGCCTCGAGGTGGGTCAGGCCGTCCTCGGTCTCGCGGGTGGCCTTGATCGTCGAGCCGTCGACGGTCAGCTCACGCACGTAGGTGACCTGCGGCAGGCCCAGCAGCTCGGCGAGGATCGCCGGGATGGCGCCACCGCGGCCGTCGGAGGACTCGTTGCCGGCGATGACCAGGTCGAAGCCCTCGACCTTGCCGATCGCGGCGGCGAGCACCTTGGCGGTGGCGATCGCGTCGGAGCCGTGCAGCGCCTCGTCGGAGACGTGGATGGCCTTGTCGGCGCCCATGGACAGCGCCTTGCGGATGGCGTCGGTCGCGCGGTCCGGGCCCACCGAGATCACGGTGACCTCGCCCTCGCCGGCTTCCTTGATCTTCAGCGCCTCTTCGACGGCCTTCTCGTTGATCTCGTCGAGCACGGCGTCGGCGGATTCGCGGTCAAGGGTGTGGTCGGACCCGTTGAGCTTCCGCTCCGAGTAGGTGTCCGGTACCTGCTTGACCAGGACGACGATGTTGGTCATGGGTCTGCTTCGACCTCCCGGTTCGTGGCCCGCGGTCGACCACGGGACAGTGCTCTACTGGCCGGTAGATTAGGGCCAATCGGCGCGCAGGACCCGTCGAGGTGACGCCATTCACCTGGATGCGCAATCTAATGGGACCATCGTCCCGGTAGTCGACCGGTTACCCCACCCGAACTGCCGTTCGTCCGATCGGACCAACCACGGCCTACTCGCAGTGGGTGTCAGGCATTAACCTCCCCCACCATGCCCGCGCGCATCGCCGTCATCACCGACTCGAGCTCCTGCCTGCCCGACCTCGTCGCTTCTCGCTGGGCCATCGGCGTCGTCCAGATCCAGCTCAGCCTGGGCAGCCACTACGACGACGAAAACCGCTTCGACCGCGGCGAAGTGATCGACGCGATGAGAGCCGGGCAGGTGATCACCACGGCGCCCCCGGATCCGGGGGCGTTCTTCTGGACCTATCAGGAAGCGGCCGCCGCCGGCGCGACCGCCATCGTCAGCATCCACATCTCCGGCAGCATGTCCGACACCGTCCGCGCGGCCCGGGAGGCCGCCCAGCAGGTCCGCATCCCGGTGCACGTCCTGGACAGCCGGACCACCGGCATGAGCCTCGGCTTCGCCGCCGTGTCCGCCGCGCGGGCGGCCGCGGCCGGTGCGGACGCCGACCGGGTCATCGAAGCCGCCGAACGCCGGTGCGCGACGAGCACCGAGTTCATCTACGTCGACACCCTCGAGTACCTCCGCCGCGGCGGCCGGATCGGCGCCGCGCAGGCCATGCTCGGCAGCGCGTTTTCGATCAAACCGCTGCTGACGGTCAAGGACGGCGAGGTCGCGCCGCTCGCCCGCGTCCCCGGTACCCGGCGCGCGCTGGCCAAGATGGTCGATCTCGCGGTGAAGAAGTCCGGCGGGTTCCGCGCCGACATCGCCGTGACCCGGTTCGGCGCCAGCGACCACGAACTGGAGATCGGCAGGCAGATCGAGCGGCGGGTGCCGGCCATGGCCGAGAGCATGGTCGTCGAAGCGAGCACGGTCATCGGCGCGCACCTCGGCCCCGGCGCGCTCGGCATCACGGTGTCACCGGTGGGCTGACCCGTCCGCTCGTAGTGCGCGACGTGGCCGAGGTGGTAGAGGAAGTGCGGGACGCCGAACAGCAGCGCCGAGACGGCCGTGAGCCGCGCGACCGCTGTGGTGCCGATCACGGCAGCCCCGATCAGCAGGGCCGCGAGCCCCAGGTTCAGGCCGCCGAAGTCGCGCAGGAAGTGCTCGTTGAACGGGCCGTCCATGGCCACCCAGCCGGTGCGGAAGCCGGGAAAGTCCTGGTAGAAGCCGGTTGGTGAGATAAGTGGCCACAGTCCTACGGGGACTTCGATCAGGCCGAAGAGGACGAGCAGTACGCGGGTGATGGTCCGTTGCATGACCACGGAACGAGACGGCGGTCCCGGATGTGACACCCGCTAGGGTCGCGGAGGTGACCACCCCAGCCACCCGGGCCGAGGCGCTGCATCTGACCGGCGAGCGGACCGTCCCCGGCATCGCCGAGGAAAATTACTGGTTCAGGCGCCACGAAGCCGCGTACGCCGCCCTGCTCCCCCACTGCGCGGACGCGACGGTGCTCGAGGCCGGCTGCGGCGAGGGCTACGGCGCGAGCCTCCTCGCGACCACGGCCCGGCGGGTGCTCGCGCTGGACTACGACGTCCTGACCACCGAGCACGTCGCCCGCCGCTATCCCGAGCTCGACGTCGCCCGGGCGAACCTGGCCTTCCTCCCGGTCCGGGACGGCGCGGTCGACGTCGTCGCCAACTTCCAGGTCATCGAGCACCTCTGGGACCAGGCCGGGTTCCTCGCCGAGTGCCGGCGGGTGTTGCCGGAAAACGGCAAACTGCTGGTCACGACGCCGAACCGGCTGACCTTCACCCCGGACAGCGACACGCCGCTGAACCCGTTCCACACCCGCGAGCTGGCGCCGTCCGAACTGGCCGATCTGCTCGCCGACGCCGGCTTCGACGTCGAGACCCTGCACGGGCTGCACCACGGCGAGGCCGTGCGCGCGCTCGACGAGCGGTACGGCGGTTCGCTCATCGACGCCCAGCTCGACGTGGTCATGGGCAAGCTGCCGGGACAGGCCGTGTGGCCCGAGGCGCTGCTCGCGGACGTCGCCGCGATCGAGGCCACCGGGTTCGACATCCACGGTGACGACCTCGACGCAAGCCTCGACCTGATCGCCGTGGCGGTGCGCCGATGAGCGAGGGCACCTTCTGCCTCGTCGTGCACAGCCACCTGCCGTGGCTGCCGCACCACGGGAGCTGGCCGGTCGGCGAGGAGTGGCTCTACCAGGCGTGGGCGCATTCCTACCTGCCGATGGTCGAGCTTCTGGAGCGCTTCGCCGACGAAGGCCGCCGTGACGTGCTGACGCTGGGCGTGACGCCGGTGCTCGCCGCGCAGCTCGACGACCCGTACAGCATCCGCGCGTTCCACGACTGGCTCGGCCACTGGCAGCTGCGCGCCCAGCACGCGGCGACGCTGTGGCGCGGCGACCCGCTGCTGCGCGAGCTCGCCGCGGCCGAGCACCGGACTGCCGTCCGCGCGGCCGAGGAGCTCGGGACGCGGTGGCGGCACGGGTTTTCCCCGGTCCTGCGGTCCCTGGTCGACAATTCGACGATCGAGCTGCTCGGCGGTCCGCTGGCCCACCCGTTCCAGCCGCTGTTGGACCGCCGGGTGCGGGAGTTCGCGCTGAACGCCGGTCTCGCCGACACCGCCCTGCGGCTGGGCACGCGGCCCGAGGGAATCTGGGCGCCGGAGTGCGGCTACGCGCCTGGTATGGAAAACGACTACGCGGCCGCTGGCGTGCGGCGGTTCATGGTCGACGGCCCGTCGCTGCGCGGGGAGACCTGGGCCGCGCGGCCGGTCGGCGGCACCGACGTCCTCGCGTTCGGCCGGGACCTCGAGGTCACCTACCGCGTCTGGTCGCCGAAAGCCGGCTACCCCGGCCACGCCGCTTATCGCGACTTCCACACCTGGCAGCACGAGGTCGGCCTCAAGGCGGCGCGCGTCACCGGCAAGACGGTCGAGCCGCAGGACAAGGCGCCGTACGACCCGGCCCTCGCCGCCGACGTGCTGGGAACGCACGTCAAGGACTTCGTCGAGACCGTCGTGATGCGGCTGCGGTCGCTGAAGCGGCAACACGGGCGCGAGGCGCTCGTGGTCGCCGCGTACGACACGGAACTCTTCGGGCACTGGTGGCACGAAGGACCGGCCTGGCTGGAGGGCGTGCTGCGCGCGCTCCCGGAGGCCGGCGTGCGGGTGACGACGCTGAAGGGCGCTGCGGAGGCCGGCCACGTCGGCGAGCCGATCGACCTGCCCGCGTCGTCGTGGGGGTCGGGCAAGGACTGGCGCGTCTGGGACGGCGAGCAGGTCCAGGACATGGTCGCCGCCAACAGCGCGTTGCAGGACCGGCTGCTCGACCTGGTCCGGGGGCTGGACCGGACGGCGCGGGACGTCGTCGCCGACCAAGCGGTCGCCGAGGCCGTTCTGGCGCTGGAAAGCGACTGGGCGTTCATGGTCACCAAGGACTCGGCCGCCGACTACGCCCGCCGTCGCGCGGCGGTCCACACCGAGCGCTTCGACACGCTGGCCGGGCTGCTGCGCCGCGGCGACCGCGCGCGGGCCGAGGAACTCGCCGCGGCCTACCGCGCCGACGACGGACCGTTCGGGCACCTCGACGCCCGGGCGCTGAAGCACGACTGAAAGGGACCTTCATGGGGATCCACGGAATTCCGCTCAAGACCCTCGACGGGCGGGACAGCTCGCTGGGCGAGTTCGCGGGCAAGGCGCTGCTCGTGGTCAACGTCGCGTCGAAGTGCGGCCTGACCCCGCAGTACTCCGGTCTCGAGCGGCTGCAGGAACGCTTCGGCGAGCAGGGTTTCTCCGTCGTCGGGTTCCCGTGCAACCAGTTCGCCGGGCAGGAGCCGGGCAGCGCGGAGGAGATCCAGACCTTCTGCTCGACGACCTACGGCGTCACATTCCCGCTGTTCGAGAAGATCGACGTCAACGGCGAGGGCCGGCACCCGCTCTACGCCGAGCTGACCGAGACCGCCGACGCCGAGGGCGCCGCGGGTGACGTCCAGTGGAACTTCGAGAAGTTCCTGATCGGCGCCGACGGCGAGGTCCTGGCGCGGTTCCGGCCGCGCACCGAGCCCGAGGACGAGACGGTCGTCAAGGCCATCGAAGCCGCGCTGCCGGCTTGATACCACGGCGGGGGACACCGTTCCCCCGCCGTCGCCGGATTTCACCGGATCGACGGAAAACAGCGGCCGTTCAGGTATCACGCAAACGCAATCGAAAATGATTGTCGTGAGCCGGACGGTCGAATTGCGGGTGATCAGCCTGTCGTTTTTCCCGGATCGCGCCGAATAATTCTCCCGACGCCATTCCGGCGTCGTCTCGGGCGAGAAGGGATCACCGATGAGCACAACCAGGCACCGGGCCACGCTGGCTGCACTCCCCGTGGCACTCGGACTGCTCCTGGCCGGCCCCGCGGTGGGCACGGCGTCGGCCGCGCCGCGATCCGACGCGGACATCCAGGCTCGCCACTGCCTGCTGGTGTGCACCGGCCACCACCATCACCACGGGCACATCCACATCCTCGGCCTCCACCTCTGGTTGCACCTGTAGGTCCCGACCGTGCCGGGGCGGCCGCCGCC
>NZ_MUMI01000292.1 GCF_002155975.1 Amycolatopsis kentuckyensis | reverse complement strand
TGCGCGCCGCAGCGGGCCTTCGAGATGAACGGCCCCTCCAGGTGGATGCCCGCGACCTCGCCGTCCTGGACGAGCTCACGCAGCGCCGCGACCTGCTCACGCAGGACGTCCACCGGGTCGGAGACCAGGCTGGCGAGCATGGTCGTGGTGCCGTGACGGCGGTGCGCTCGCACCGCCGTCAGGAGTTCCTCGGGATCGAGGGAGGTGAACGAAGCACCTCCCCCGCCGTGGCAGTGGGTGTCGATGAACCCTGGCACGACCAGTGCCCCGCCGACGTCGACGTGTTCGCCCGATGGCGGGGTCCCGGAACCCACGCCGGCGATCCGCCCGTCGGTGACGGCTACCCAGCCGTCGTCGAGTACACGGTCCGGGGCGGCGACCCGGCCGCCCATGATCACGAAATCTCCGGCGCCTCTCACGCACCCCAGCATATATTGGTCTGGACCAAGCATGGTGATACGACTCAGTGATCGGAATGGTCCACCCGGGTCACTGTGGGGCTTGCATGGCCTTCTGGAGTGCCTCGAGCGCCCGGCTGGCGGTCGATTTAACGGTACCCTTGGAGATACCTGCGGCCTCAGAGATCTCGGCCTCGCTCAGCCCGCCGTAGTACCGCAGCACCAGCACTTCGCGCTGGCGGGGCGGCAGCTTCGACAGCGCGCTGACCACGGCCTGGTGCTCGCTGGAGAGCATCGCGAGGCTCTCCGCGGAGCGCGCGTTCACCGCGTGCGGCGGCACGTACTCGCGGGCCGTCTTCCGGCGCCGCAGCACGCTGCGCGACCCGTTGACGACCGCGGTGCGCAGGTAGCCGACCGCGGCCGCGGCGTCCCGGAGCCTGCCCCAGTTGCGGTGCAGGCCGGTGAAGGCCTCCTGGACCACGTCTTCCGCCGTCGCGGGCTCGTCGACCAGCAGAATCGCCAGCCGGACCAGTCGCATGCGGTGCTGGCGGTAGAGGTCTTCGAGGGTCAGTGGCGCGGCGGTCTGCGCCGGGGCCGGACCGTCCATGACCCGCAGGTGGCCGAGGGTCGCCTCGACACTGCGTTCCGCATTGCCCTCGAGCATGAACCCCTGCCTGTTCTCGACCCCGGTTTGCACGGTGTGCCGCGTCAGCAGGTTCACGGTATTCACAGCGCTCACACAGGTACTGACGCACGCCCAGCCTATCGGGTTCAGATGCCCGTGCCACAGATCGGATCCTGGTACAGAACCGTGACACGGGTAGCGTCGGCAGCTGTCCGCCCCGCGTTCGACCCCGGAGATCCCCATGGCCTGGTTCCTCGTCGAAATCACCTACGTCCAGGAGAAGATGCCGGACGTCCGGCCGCGCCACCGCGAGTTCCTCGCGAAGCTGGCCGAGGAAGGCCGCGTCGCGGTCGCCGGCCCGCTCGGCGACGGCACCGGCGGCATCACGCTGTACCACGCCGACGACGAGGCGCACCTGAAGGAGACGATCGACCAGGACCCGTACTTCCTGGAAGGCGTGGTCGCGCAGCGGTCCGTCCGCGAGTTCAAGCCGGTGATCGGCGCCTGGCTGCCGTCATAGGTCGAGCACGGTGGTGCCGCGGTCGACGCAGATCCGCATGGATCCGCCGTCGGCCGTCGGCACCGCGCAGGTTCCGCAGAAGCCCTGCCGGCAGGAGTACGGCGTGCCGGGCCGGGCCTCGAGGAGGACGTCGAGCGCCGTCCGGTCGCCCGTAACCGCCAGCACCTGCCCTGACCTGCGCAAAGTCAGTTCGAACGGCTCGCCGGCGACGATCGGCGGCGGCGCGAACCGTTCGAAGTGGACGGCCTTCGCCCCGGTCGGCGCCAGGTCGGCGCGCACGCCGGTGATCATCGGCACCGGGCCGCAGCAGTAGACCGACGCGCCGTCCGGGAGACCTTCGAGGAGCTCCGCGCCGGACGCCGGGATGCCGTACTCGGTGTCCGGGCGGATCCACACGCGGTCGTCGTCCGGCAGTTCGCCGAGGAACGGCATCGACGCGCGGCTGCGACCGGTGTAGACCAGCCGCCAGTCCGCGCCCCTCGCGACCGCCTGGCGGACCATCGGCAGGATCGGCGTGATCCCGATGCCGCCGGCGATGAACAGGAACGGCCCGTCGCCGACGAAGGGGAACGCCGTCCGCGGGCCCCGCGCGGTGACGCGGGTGCCGGGCGTCAGCGCGTGGACCTCGGCCGAGGCGGCGCCGACCTTCCGGACGGCGATCCGGTAGTGCGAGCGGTCGGCGGGGTCGCCGCAGAGCGAATACTGCCTGGTCAGCCCGGACGGCAGCACGAGGTCGAGGTGCGCGCCCGGTCGCCAGCCCGGCAGCGGGACACCGTTGGCGAGGCGCACGCTCACGACGCCTTCGGCTTCGGGCCGGATCGTTTCGACGGACAGCGAAAGATCGCGGTCCACTGTGGGCACGGGCGGGCGCCCCCTGCCGCTGAATTGCGACAACCGCCGGTAAACACCCACGACGCCGACCAAAGTGGACATCAGGTGGTCGGTGCGGGCACTGCCGTCGAGCCGGGTCGGCCGGCCGAC